>JACDDS010000010.1 GCA_013816805.1 Chitinophagales bacterium
CATACTCCTTGAGTATCCTGATAATTTGTTCTTCGGTGAATTTTTCTCTTTTCATGACCAGTTAAATTTAAAACTGTATTTTCTATTTTTAACTGGCCCTATTTTATGGGGAGCTTACACGTTGTCGATTCCGATATAACATCTCAATTTCAATTCCACATTGGTGCGATTAAAAGTTTCATCTGCCCTTACCGAACGGGTTAATATCCAATTTCAATTCCACATTGGTGCGATTAAAAGGTAGCAAAGAACCGGGAGGAGATATGCTACTTCGATTTCAATTCCACATTGGTGCGATTAAAAGCCTATGATGGTATTCCACTCTACCCTATCAGCCAGATTTCAATTCCACATTGGTGCGATTAAAAGTATGCTGAAATAAGCAGCTGTTCGGCTTTACTTAAATTTCAATTCCACATTGGTGCGATTAAAAGCTTCCGGACGTGATGGAAAAGGTGGAGTTCGGGTTATTTCAATTCCACATTGGTGCGATTAAAAGCAGGTAATCCGGTGCAGCAATCGTGACTACCTCGATATTTCAATTCCACATTGGTGCGATTAAAAGCCTTTACAGCATCGGCAGTGAGCTTAACCGTTACCTCATTTCAATTCCACATTGGTGCGATTAAAAGCATCATCTTATACTTATCCGAGAATACCTCTACCAATTTCAATTCCACATTGGTGCGATTAAAAGATGAGTAAAAAAACTGTTAGTAATGCCCCAACATAATTTCAATTCCACATTGGTGCGATTAAAAGAGCTGACTGCCCTGGGCAACGGTGCTTTTAAATGATTTCAATTCCACATTGGTGCGATTAAAAGCGCTCAATCCTAATATAAAAAGGGATATTGAGAACAATTTCAATTCCACATTGGTGCGATTAAAAGTGTTTCATCTGCCTTTACCGAGCGGGTGAGAATCCAATTTCAATTCCACATTGGTGCGATTAAAAGTAAATGTGATAACGCAGGCGTATGGATGGCAAACTTATTTCAATTCCACATTGGTGCGATTAAAAGACGGTATCAGCTGTGGTATCACCAAAGAAGGCGATAATTTCAAATCCACATTGGTGCGATTAAAAGCAGGCGCTGAATATGTATTGTTATCACTTCAAAATGGATTTCAATTCCACATTGGTGCGATTAAAAGAGTTCACCCTTTCGATGCATGAGAAAGCGAACCTCATTTCAATTCCACATTGGTGCGATTAAAAGCCATTACAGTTATCATCGAGGCTATTATTACATATCTATTTCAATTCCACATTGGTGCGATTAAAAGGGATGGCGCCTTACAAACTTTACAGTCCGAAACTCATATTTCAATTCCACATTGGTGCGATTAAAAGCGATAATCCTGCCGCATATAATATGGAATAGTCGCATTTCAATTCCACATTGGTGCGATTAAAAGATTGGGCTGGGAAACGTGCCAGTGACAAATTTAAACAGATTTCAATTCCACATTGGTGCGATTAAAAGCCACCTGCAGAAAGGAGCATCGATATTGTAAATGTATTTCAATTCCACATTGGTGCGATTAAAAGAGTCTGCCGGCATCGGTGCATATCACTTGCGTAAAAGAATTTCAATTCCACATTGGTGCGATTAAAAGTGCACGGTGGCATAGATCTGATTTTTTACAAAGCAATTTCAATTCCACATTGGTGCGATTAAAAGTTGATTGATGATCATTCTTTGTGCAGGAAAATATTTATTTCAATTCCACATTGGTGCGATTAAAAGTGTGGAGAGGGATTTTCTTGCGAAAGATATTTGTCTATTTCAATTCCACATTGGTGCGATTAAAAGTTACTTAGGATTACAATTTCTTGCTACACAATTCATTTCAATTCCACATTGGTGCGATTAAAAGAATTTTTAACAACAGATGGTGCAGGAAATACGTCAATTTCAATTCCACATTGGTGCGATTAAAAGCATCATCCGGATCCGTAAACACATAAGAGAAAGTTCATTTCAATTCCACATTGGTGCGATTAAAAGAACAATTCCCATATCATCCTTATTCACCCAAAACGGATTTCAATTCCACATTGGTGCGATTAAAAGTATCCTCATGCACTCCTATTGCAATGAAAATTATTTCAATTCCACATTGGTGCGATTAAAAGCATCAAACAGTGCAGGTGTGAGATCATAGAAATATAATTTCAATTCCACATTGGTGCGATTAAAAGTAGCATTGCCGAAAATATCCGGAACACAATCGCCGATTTCAATTCCACATTGGTGCGATTAAAAGACGGCACCGGATCAGGAACAAGCTTTTGTTCAAATCCATTTCAATTCCACATTGGTGCGATTAAAAGAATAATAAGAATGTGCATCCTAATGCTACTGAAGTCCATTTCAATTCCACATTGGTGCGATTAAAAGGGAAAACTCAGAAATGTTTTCAGTGATATCAAATCCCATTTCAATTCCACATTGGTGCGATTAAAAGTGCGTATTGAAAAGTCCGCGATCTCCATACCAGTTCAATTTCAATTCCACATTGGTGCGATTAAAAGTATATTCTGGCTAAAACATAATTCACAATCGGTGAATTTCAATTCCACATTGGTGCGATTAAAAGCTAATCTGATCGTGGATGTAAAAGGTGATAAGGGTATTTCAATTCCACATTGGTGCGATTAAAAGTATATGATTATCCGCGCTGAAGGCTTCAACCTTAAATTTCAATTCCACATTGGTGCGATTAAAAGTTTATTCTTATCAGTGCTTTGATCAGCATAGATCTCAATTTCAATTCCACATTGGTGCGATTAAAAGCCAAATAGGAAATATTGTAAAATCTAAAGGCCCTGACGATTTCAATTCCACATTGGTGCGATTAAAAGAATGCGCGTACTGCTTGCAAAGGCAGTGGAAATATTATTTCAATTCCACATTGGTGCGATTAAAAGGTTCCCTGGTACGCTGTATTCAATGAACTGTACTGAGATTTCAATTCCACATTGGTGCGATTAAAAGACAAGTAAAGTGCGATGGAATTTGTAGCCATATCGATATTTCAATTCCACATTGGTGCGATTAAAAGTACCGCCCAGAACAATAAGAAACAGGCCCAGGGAGCGAATTTCAATTCCACATTGGTGCGATTAAAAGTTTTTAAAACCGTGCGATGGATTTTGGGAGCGCTTTAATTTCAATTCCACATTGGTGCGATTAAAAGACATACACCATACCGTAATTGATAGCTTAGTTCACGGATTTCAATTCCACATTGGTGCGATTAAAAGTTTCGGAGATTTCGGAGGATCAACGAACAAACTTTAATTTCAATTCCACATTGGTGCGATTAAAAGTGCGGGCCGACCAGCAGATAAATCTCGGCAACGGAATTTCAATTCCACATTGGTGCGATTAAAAGCAGAATTAGAGGTCATTACTTAAAACCAATCACCAATTTCAATTCCACATTGGTGCGATTAAAAGCCGTTAAATAAATTTCCTTAAATATACAGTTTTCAAACACTTATAAAATCCAAAGACCCATTTTTTTAGGTCTATTCCCGTCAACCACCAATACTGCAATTCAAGTGCGGGATCGACAATACACCTTTTCAATGCCGGGAACAGATAAAACTTCTTTTTTCTATCTAATATGTCTCAGATCTGGTCACATCGACGCCTATAAAAACGTTTCTATCTTGTTTTTCTCGCATCCTACAATCTGCTTTTCGAGCCACTTCTCATCCCGGCTCTTGAAAATGATGATGCTGTCCTTTTCAAGAACCAAAAATTTTTTAGCACGGCTGATCAGCTCCTTCAGTTTCACCTCTGTGATCTCACCTTCAAATACCGAGTTCTGAATCCAGTTCAGGTATTGCCGGCAGAGCTTCAGCATCCTGCCAACTCTCCGCGCTTCAATGTCGTAAACGAGGATTACATACATCTACCACCACGTTTTAAAGGGTTTGTATGTCTCCACCCCCAGAATGTGCTTGCTGAGCTTATAACACTCCAGTTTTACCAGGTGCTTGTAGCTGACGCTCCTCTTCAGCGACCTATGCTGTATGGTTTCATTGATCCGTTCTTCGAAAGCCTTAACAAAAGTCTTTTTCGCTGCATCCTTCATTATGCACCGGTTCAGCTCGATGCGGAAATCATCCGCCTGAAGCTGCTTTTTATTAAGCACCGTAAAGATGGTACGGTCAACCAGGAGCGGCTTGAAAATTTCCGCAAGGTCAAGCGCAAGGGAATACCGGCGTGCTCCCGGCTCATGAAGAAAGCTGATGGTAGGATTGAGCTGGGTATGATAGATCTGTCCCAGGCAGAGGCTGTAGCACATCATGTTTCCGAATGAAATGAGTGCATTCACCTCGTTGGAAGGAGGCTGTTTGGTGCGGTTGCCCATCGTAAATTCATCGATGATGGTTTCAAACGCCTGGTAATAGCATTGCCGGATGTTACCTTCCAGCCCCATCAGCTCGTCCACCTCCGTATAACCGTGCAGCATTTCCATGAACTGCTCGATGGAATCGATTTGCGGCTGCACATTTTTCTCACGGTTATTGTAGTAGCGCAGGTTTTTGAGCATGTTAAAAGCGGCACCCTCTATAAAGAGCCGCGCCAGCACCATCCTTTTTTCTTTTTTCACGTGGTGCATCGTCTGTTCGATCTGTACCTTGCCTGCAAGCAAGTAATCCTTTGGCATGAAGGACCCGGTATAGTGCTCGTAATAGTCGAAGAAATGGACGGCGACCTGGCTCTTGCCCAGGAAGTTGTAAAGCGCAGAATTGGCATCAAGTGCGCCATAGCAATAGAGGTCGCTCACGCTTTCAATAGGGATGTATTTCGGAGGCAGCTCTTTTCCTTCCTCATCCTGAGGCGTGAATTGAAGGGTATTGTCTTTGCGGCTCATTCGCCCTGCATTGAAGAGGTAATAGGTTTTTTTCATAAGGAAATGGTTACTGTATTTATCAAAAAAATCCTTTACTGCCAAGCCGCATCCGAATGGCTTCGCGATCCGTCTTCAATATTCCTCTGACCAGCAGAAATCGAAGTAGGAGCAATACCGGCATTTCTTCTTTTCAATTTTGGGCGGGCAAGCTGGCGATGCGGTAAGTTCTTCAATATTGCGGATAGTTTTTTCTATATATATCTCATCGTCTTGAGTGAGCAATACGTCGGTGCATTGATGAAAGACCGGATATTCAATTTTCCCCGATACTCCCTCGATACCACTTTTTTTCAGCAGATAAATGTAGTATTTCACCTGCCACCCGTGTGCCACTTCGCGTGCGGCTGAGCGCTTGGTTTCATGGATCACCTTATTTTTTGCATCGTAAAAATCAATCTTTGAGCCGTCTATCTCCACTTCTGAGAACTTATCTGCCCTTCGCTCATATGAATTTTCATGGATGAACCTGCCATCTGCGACGAGGTCGGAGGTGTGCTCCATGGTGATGCCATTTGCAAAGAGCCACAGCTTGCGCCTGCAGAGGTGGTAGTAGGCGATGTGGGTGGCGGTGAGGGGCATAGTTTAAAAGTTATCTTTATCATCTAACACTAATCCCAAATCTGAATCGTAGTTGCTAGTACACCATATTGACTTCGATTCTTTATTATCTCCAATCCATATTTTATTTCTTTGATAGACTTTCCCATTTTTTCGGGCTTTTTGAAAAAGATAATTAGGGCAACTGATAACGTATTGGTTTCGGAAATACATAAATTCTTTGTAGTTGTCAAAGAAGCACTCTTTATGTTTATTCTTTTCTAAATCTTTGAATCTTTGAAGATTTTTTTCCAGATAATCATATGGATCTAAAACGTAAATATCAACTTGGGAATCAATGTCTCTGCTTTTCCACACATGCGTATTTTCTTCATCTTGTTCGGTTAGTGCTAAAGGAAGAATTAACCAATTATCGATAATATGATCTTTTAATTTATCTGCATTAATTTCCGTTCGGCTTGAAAACTTTGGCAATTCCTTATAAATCTTATTAACTAAATCAACCAATTCAAAAGCATTATAAGATTTAGGCTGCAGAAGATTAATAGTATCTTCCAAAGGTTTACTCATCGTCCAACCTTTCTTCATTATATAGTTTCCATAAGGAGCAGGATAAACTTCATTATCTTTGAATGGTATAATTACATTTAGTTTACCTGTTGCATTAATAAACTCAAATCTTGATAATCTGCCAATTCTTTGAACTAATCTATCAATAGGGCATATATCAGTTATCATATAATCAGCACTTATATTAACGCTCATTTCTCCAATCTGAGTAAGAATAGCTATTCCATTTGCCTTTTTATGTCGCCATGCCTCTTTGCCAAAATCATCCAATAGTAGTTCCTCTTTTTTTAATTTATCTGGTTCAGTAAATCTGCTATGATATAAAACTGGCAACTTTCCTCTATTCTTGAACCATTGATAAAATTCCACTGCTTTGGCGACGGTATTTGCATAAATGATAGTAGGTTGATCTAAAGATTTAACCAACAAATCCTGAAGTTCATTTACAACCTTATATTTCTTGATGTTTTCTATAGAACATCTTATTCTCAAATTCTCTGAAGTATCTTCTTTAATTTCCTTTGGTTTAAATCCTGTTGATTGATATAATTCCAAAGATGATTGAGGTAATGAAGCACTCATAATCAAAACCGGCACTTCCAAAAGTTTCAACACTTTTAATAACTGGAGAATATTAGCCTGAGTAAATTCATCATAAAAATCAGCTTCATCAATAACAACACAACTATGGGCTAAATTAAACGTAATGGAATGATGGTCTTCTCTGCTATGTGTAAGCGAGATTAATAAATGATCAATTGTACAAATAGTAACGGGAGTTTCTAAAAGCCGGGCAAATTCATGTTGCAGCTTTGCTTTATGCTCCGCTTCATAAGATTTCTTAGCTGTCTCAAAATGTCTCACAAACCAAGCACTGGAATGATATAAACCTGTTTCTGATAAAGAGCTTGCGACATTTATGGATAAAGCATTTGAAGTAAAACGTGTTGGCATTGCAATAACTAAACGATCAGCTTTGTCGTTTTCAATTTGTTTTTTTGCCCAAAGTAAAGCTGCATCTGTTTTCCCTGAACCTGTTGGTGCACGTAAAAGAAGTAACTCATCCTGCCAGTTATCTTCAGCTATTTTCTGAACATTTTTTCTTTCCCATTTGAGATTAAACCGATAATCAAATTCCCCAAATTCCGGAATTTCTTTTTTATCTTCTAATATACTTGCCCGGTGATCTGCTAATTGCAAATAGCTTCTTACTCCAGCAAATTCATAATTTTTTAAAATAGAATAACTGAAGTTTTCAGGATAGTTTAAGTCAAATGTTGTATAGCTTAATCTTTTGAATTCATTCCAAAATTCCTTGTATTTCCCATTTTCATCTTTTTCCCATCTTGTTTCCAATGATTGCCCTAATTTCCCATGATGTGCTGCTATTGATATTTTCAAAACTTCTGAAAAGGGATATTTATCATTTTGATGCAAGTAAAGACTTTCCATTTCATGACGTATGCCTGTTTTTTGCAAGTACCCACCATTAACCTTTTGAGTTTGTAAATAAATCTCATTTTCTTTCTTACAGGCAATTTGCCACTTCAAATGCTTCTTACCGTCGTCATGAAATTTTGCTGCAACCTTCAAACGCCTCTCTAAACTTTTACCAGTTAGCTGTTCATACTTTTTTATAACAAATGAATGTTTCTGAATAATTTTTTTTGCTTCGTTAGTTACATTTTCTATGTGCTCTTTTAGCGTAGTGCCTTTCGGTTTAGCTAATGGTTCATTATTCATTTGTCACAGCATTAGGCGTCTCATCAACTTGCGCAGCCTGCGGAAAAGCCTCGGTAAATGTTTTTATATTTTCATTACCACCATTTGGATCAAAGAGAGTAGATTTTTCTAATTCTTCTAAGGCTCTTTTATATGCTGTTTGAACGCTCACTTCACCAGTAGTATCATCACCAACAATATAAAATGCATCCCTTGCTTTTAATTCTTCAATGATATTTTTTTGCTGAGTTTTCCCTATTTCTGTATCATCATAATATCTGCAAGCCTTCCTACTCATCTTTGTATCAAATACAATCAATACTTTTTGTGGTTCTCCTGTTGAAGCGTTACGAGCTTCATTTGCATAATCTATCATTGATTTGGTTGCTTCTAAAAACAGCTTAACCCTTCTTCTTCTTTCAGCTTCATTTACATGCTTTACATATTCTGTTTTTACATGAAACCCCTTTTCGTAACTGAACTTTTTTGAAGCACTTAAATTGGAAATGTCAAGAAAAAAATTCATTAACATCATATCAGAATCGCTTTGCTCTTTTGTAGCCAATGCTTGCTTATCATCAGTTAAAGTGTCAACTTTTAATCTCACTAATAAGTCTCTTGTAATCTGACTTTGTTGTGTAGCGACCGCAGGTGTTACAGTTAATGGTGCTGTTCTTCTTCCTGAATAACTGCCTGCTGATGGATGCATGAACCCACCCATATCAGCCCGCAAATCAACCTCTATAGCATTTCCAATGCCATCACCATTGGAAACATAAGTATCACTTAATTTCTTGCCATTAGAAATCTCAACTTGATTATATTTCTGTTTTTCCTTTTTTTCTTCTCCGTTCGTTTTTAATACTACTTCAATATCATTAGTCTTGTTTTTTTCTTCTTCATTAATGCGGTGAATAGCACTAAATAAAACATGACGTTGCATTTGCCCGGAAATGTAAACACGTCCATCATTACGCCTTTTAATTGAGGAGGCATTACCCAATAATTTTTCACCGCCATTGGCAATGTGATTCTCCATTGGTGCGAGAATAGAAACTAGTATTCCTTTTATATTTTCCATTATTACAAATTTTTATGAGGTTTTTTAATGAGAAGCATCTGAAATTTCTTGGTCTTCATTTTCCAAGACCTGAGGAGAAGGATTGGAAGTATCCTTAGGCTGAGATGGATTTCTTATTCGTGCAAAAGCCATTAGTATACTCTTTGCATCTTCCATACTCATTTCACCAGTTAAAAATGCTTCCTGGAAAATGGTAGATTCAGAAGGTGCAGAATCTCCCGAAAGCCTGCCTGCTCTTGTAATTACATTAAGTATCTCTGCTGGTCTTCTTGAGCCGAAGATGCTACTTTCAAGCTCAACTAAACATTTTGCTTTAAGTTCATATTTCAGATGCGGTTTTTTCTGATTGTTAGCTTCTTTTAAGCCAACAAAGTAAGCTATTTGATTAAGCCATTTGCCTAGCACCAAAGCAGATTGCACCACTTCCTTTTTGATTTTAATTTGGTTCATTTCATTCATAAAAAATGTATTGAATAGTTCAATTAATTCAGGTTCATATTCAGCTCTTATTGATAGAAAATCCTTAAATGTAGATTTATTGAATAGTTGTAAAAATCGGTTGCTAAAAAGGTTAAAAGCCTCTTTACGGCTTTCAATACCCTTTTTATCTTTTTGTTTAGTTTCATCAAAAGGATGTATAAGTTTACTTTTTTGAATAGCAAAAACGATATCAGAAAGTTTATTCTCTTTGGCTAAATCAATAATATAATGATTGATGGTGACTGATTGCGCTTTGCCATATTGTATTAGATAAAGTGGTTTTTCTTTTAAACTTTCCAAAACTTCTTCTCCTTTTTTACTATAACCAGCTTCTTTACCCCATCTGCCTATAGCGCCTAATAAACCTACAACACCAAATGCAGAATTTTTCGGAGCATAAGGGAAATTACCGTCATAAATAGGTGGTCTGGTAAAAGTTGGTTTTTGACCTTCTTTTCTAAAAACCTTTTTTTGAAGCAATTTCTTTTTATTGATATTTCTATCAAGCATCATATTATAGAATTCAATAAACACCTTCATTTGATCTAAAGTTAAGTCAGGTATTATAGCAGTAGGAATAGGAGCGCTATCCCTTTTTTCTTTATAGCCAAAACATGGTTTTAAAGGTGTGCTTGTTGTTACGGCACAACAAAGAAATTCCAGAAACGATGTTTTTGTATAACCCTGAGAAGCATTGCCATTATTAATTTTTCCAGATATAGGTACAATGCTCATTGTTAGGTTACAATCCTTATACTTATCATTTCCAATAATAAATTTTTCCTTATGAATTCTCGAGATGTCAGAATTTAGTTTTAAGTTATTTCTTATTGTTTCTATGGCATCCCAAGTTTCAGACGCATCGTAATCAGATGTTAGAGTATTCGGAGCTAAATAAACGCCTTTGGAAGTGTCGCCATTTTTGGTTGAGGAAAACTCAAAGTTTATTATTTCATCATCCAGCGTATTAGTTGCCTTCAATCTAAAATGATTTAATCCTTCTTCCAAATACTTTTCAAACATAGTTGTCTGAACTTCTTGAACATTTTCTAAATTTTCTCGAAAAAGAACTAATGCTAAACCATATATGCTAAATGGATGTGTAAATTTCATAAACTTTCAATTTTTAAATCAACCCATCCTTCATTTGTTCCTAAATACAAGGGAGAAATTAGTTGATTAGTGCATTCATTCAAAAGTTTTAATAATTGAGGTGTAGACGTGACTATATAACCGTATTTATTTTTGACAATTATATATTCCCTTGTTTTTGGACTTGAATAATAATTTGACATTTTTTCATAACTTTTTTTCATTAGATCAGCTTCTAATTTTTTAATCTCTTTTTTTATTTCCTCTTGTTTTTTTTTATTTGCCTCTTTTTGTAATGATTCCCTTATTGTTTTCGATTTCGACTTAATTATTTTTAGTTCTTCTCTACCACTTTTTAAAATATTGACTTCTTGTTCCAAGGAGTAATCATAATTTCTGGAACCATCAAAATGCCTTATATCATTATGCTTTAAATGTTGCGTCCAATAATCCTCATATGAACCATAATAAGATGGTTTGAGTAATAATTGCTCAATTTTCAAATGATGTTGCAGTAAAGGCTTATAACCTACAGGGGTTTTAGCAAAATTTAAATTTAACTTGTATTGCTTCTTATAGTGACTTTTTAAATTTGTGATAATCGGGTTCCTTTCATCATCAGTAAAATGCCACCCTAATAAATTTTCCAACATTCCATAAATCATAAAATCAGATGGCTCTCGTTGACTCCTATAATATGCACCAGGCATGGAAGTGACTAACGACAAAGGAGCAAGCGGTTCAATGAATAAACTCGCTTTATGATTAAGTTCGGGCTTGTCAAAAAGTACTGATATGTCAATTGTGTTTGTCATTTTAATGCTCATTTAACCTCCCCCAGCCCCATCCCCATCGCATTCTTCTCCCCAAACCCCGCATAATATCCTACCCGCTGTAATTCTACAGGTGCTTTCAGCTCGAAGTCAAACATCCACCCGCGGATATTCGTGGCGGCTTCCGTATGGTCTTTGATCCTGATCAGCCTCGAACGTGGGGATGATAATACCTTCAATGTACATTGCTCCGGCAGGAAATCTTCCGAACTTCCTGCAACAGCATAAACACTGTGGTGCTTGTGAATGAGGTTCTGCACCAAAAAATTTTTATAATAGACATGGTCCGGTGAGAGAAACTCGTATCCTTCGCCGCCTTCATGGATGCGCGAGCGGGTGATGCACAGTGGCGAAAGCAGCCGGTAACGCATGGTATCGCTGAAGGCCGGAGCAGGCAATACTTCAATGGCAGCGATTGTAAAGCTTACATGGCTCACGCGGTCGCCGATCATGCATTCCTGGTTGCGGAAGCAGCCTGTAACAAAATGCGCTACCTGCTCATCGATGAGAAAGCTGATAAGGAGCTCCGCATTCGGTGCGTTGAGCGCCATCCGGTCGCCCTCCATCGTGAAGGAGCATTTCAGCTGCGAGAAGGTAAAGAGCTTGAAGCGCTTGCCTTGGTAAGAATATCCCTGCTCATGAAGCCACTGCGAGAAAGCCGGATCACCATGGAAAAGACATTTATAAATCCATGCCGAGACGGCATATTGGTAATTAACAGGCAGCACGCTTTGAGGAGGAACCTGAAAAGATAACCTGATACGCATGAAATATAATTGAAGGCAACAATATAAAAAATTACAGCCGCCCTGCAATAACAATTTTTTAAACACTTTTGACTTCCTTAGAAAGGGAGAGAGTCGCTATGGCTGCGATAAATTGGGAATGATCTTTGGCAGCCCAGCCTGGAAGTGGTAACGGGGAGTACTGATTTATTTCTTCCCATCTAAAACGGCTTTGCAGATTTATTCCAATCCTGCCCAGGATTTACTGATCGTAAAATTCCTGATGTTCATATTCAAAACGGGTATTGCACAATTAGAAACAACAATGGGGCTATTGTACAATTAAAACATTAACGAGAGATCAGAATACAATCACCTTTTCACTTTCTGAATTCAATAAAGGCTTATATACCAATGAGCTTTATTCTAATAACAGTTAGTACAATGGGAAATTCGAAAAACAATAAAAATCTTGGCTAATTAAACAGTTAAGCTATTCTATTGCCCTGGAGATCATCTAACGGTTCTGTTCCATACGCCTTTTAATGTCTTCAAGGGAATCAGAGCCTTCACCTGTTAATTCATTGACGTTAAAATTATGTAACCCTTCTATCTCCAGTTCATCATCATTACTAAATAAAATTTGACGCAGTTCGCTTCCTTTCATCGGAGCAAGTAATATTCCTAATACAAAGCCGGTTAGGAAGCCGGCGGCAACTGTAGAGAGTGTATTTGAATTCATTGTTTATTTTTTTTTTTCGATTATCAATTTTATAGCCAGAATGTTTAGCAGAGCATTTACTTTCTATCCCAGCCTATTTTTACTATACAATTTTTTGAACGTGAAAAATTGTGTATTAATATCAGTATTGTCAGAAGCCAGAGATAAAATATAATTATTTCATCAGCTCAAAATTGCCCTCTAAGCCGCCTTCCGAACTTCCGCCAAAAAAAACTTTAAAAGTCCCCGGCTCTGCTGCATAAACCATTTGCTTGTTATAAAATCCGAGTTCGCTGGCTTTTAAGGTTATGGTAACGGTTTTACTTTCACCGGATTTTAGTATTATCTTCTTAAAGCCCTTTAGCTCTTTTACCGGGCGTGTTACACTTCCTACCATATCACGGACATACAATTGAACTACTTCTTCACCATCAAATTTTCCTGTATTTGAAACCGTAACAGAAACCTCCAGGGAATCTGACAGGCTCAATTGTGTTTTGCTCAGATTTAAATTTGAATAACTGAATGTGGTATAGCTGAGGCCAAATCCAAATGGATACAAAGGGGTATTGGAAATATCAAGATATTTCGAAGTATACTTATTGTTTGCATCAAACGGCCGACCGGTATTTTTTGAATTGTAATAGATAGGAATTTGTCCTACACTGCGGGGAAAAGTTGTCGTTAATTTCCCGGAAGGATTATAATCTCCGTATAATATATCTGCAATAGCATAGCCAGCTTCCGTTCCTGCAAACCACGCCTCCAGAATCGCATTTGCCTGCTTATCTAACTCAGGCACTGCAAGTGGTCGCCCGTTTACTAAGACAACTACTATCGGTTTCCCTATTTTTTTTATCTGATCAAATAATTTTTGCTGAACACCTGGTAAACCAATATCGGAACGGCTTGCTGCTTCCCCGCTCATGGAAGCACTCTCCCCGAGAACCATTATTACAATTTCTGCCTTCTGAGCTGCAACCACTGCCTGAGAAAAAAACTGTGTTGAATCATCATTAATATTACACCCTTTAGCATAAAAAATTTTACCCTTTTCAACACTCCTTGCCTTTAATCCATCCAAAACTGAGATGGCTTTTTTTCCATCTCCGGCAGCAGCCCACGGTCCAATCATATTTTCAGGGTCATTAGCCAGAGGACCAATCACCGCAATAGAAGTTACATTTTTTAGGGGCAGAATTTCTTTATCATTTTTTAAAAGTACCATTGATCGTCGCGCTATATCCCGCTCCACATGTAAATTTTCTTTTGTCATAACGGAAGAAGCCTGGCGCTGTTCATCACAGTATAAATAGGGATCTTTAAATAGTCCTAAATCGTATTTTACTTTTAAAATCCGCCTGACTGCACTATCAATTTCCTGCTGGGTAACCTTTCCTTCTGTAAGCGACTGCCTGGTAAATTTTTCGTAAATGGCGCCCTGCATATCCATATCTACACCGGCGGTTAATGCCTCTTCTCCTGCCTGTTTTTCATCGGCAGCAAATCCATGCGGCACCATTTCATTAATAGATGTATAGTCTGTAACAACGAATCCATTAAAGCCCCATTCCTTTCTCAATATATCTGTAAGCAAAAAAGAATTTCCTGTTGCCGGCACTCCATTCAATTCATTAAAAGATGTCATCACGGTTGCTACACCCGCTTGTATTGCCGCTTTGTAAGGAGGAAGATAGATATCACGCAACATTTGTTCCGACATATCTACCGTATTATAATCTCTTCCTGCAGCTGCGCCTCCGTAAGCAGCATAGTGTTTTACACAGGCAGCAATAGTATTTGTCCTGGACAGATCATTACCTTGAAAACCCTTTACGCGCGCCTTTGCAATGAGCGAACCGAGATAGGAATCTTCGCCTGCACCTTCTGCTATTCGTCCCCAGCGCGGATCTCTTGCAATATCAACCATAGGTGCAAAGGTCCAGTTGATACCTTCTGCCGATGCTTCGATAGCAGCAATACGTGCTGATTTTTCAATTGCATCCAAATCCCAGCTGCATGACTCAGCAAGAGGGATCGGAAAAATGGTACGGTGGCCATGTATTACATCGTAACCGAAAATTAAAGGAATATGGAGTCGTGTCTGGTCGACCGCGACTTGTTGTAATCGCTTAACATATTTGGCAGTGAAGGCATTAAAGATTCCTCCAACTTTTCCCGCTTTTAAATCATTAAGGTAATTCTTATTCATAGTAGGTCCTGTCACATCCCAATCGGAAGTAAAAAGCGTCATCTGCCCAATTTTTTCATCAGGCGTCATAATATTTAAGAGAGAATCTACAAATTGCGCTTTTGATAGTTGAGCAACTGATTTAAATGGTAAAGCAAAACATAAGATTAACAGAACATAATAGCTTACTGATGAGATTTTATGCATGTAAGAGAATTTCCAGCGGAAAATATTTTCGAAAATTAATGTTCTTTGAAATATTTGACAAAAGTTATCAGTTACTTTATTTTGACTGAACTTTCAATTTGTAAAATCCAGCTTATCTATTGCAACGGATACTTCCGGACAACTCATAAATAAGTCCCATAACATTGCTGAGCGGTAATTTTCAATCATTACTATAATTGGCCCTTCATCTATTGCCAGGTCTGAGGTTCCATACCATCCATCCGTTGAATTAAACGCATCGTAAAAGCCATATGGCCCCCACAATTTATCACCTAATGTATAGTAAAAGAACTTAAGCGCATCCATTGAGTACTGAGGTGTGTATGGAATGGAAGAAATTGCAGCAGTGGGTGAAATAGTTCCGTTATCATTGGTAGGTGAATGCGCATCATATCCATCTGGGTCATCACTCGCAGTTAATCCCCAATCCTGATAACTGTATCCTACATAATTAAGAGGATTATCGATACAATAACCACGATTGATTTGGGTGTGATTCACGTTTTGCATCCAATAATCTGCATACTGGTCTTTCAGATTTCGGGGGTCAAAACCCAGGAAGGAGTAATGTGCAAAAAATAATGGTCCGCCATATGACTCTCCAAGCGGTAAGGTGAAGCCATAATAACTTCTTCCATTAATTATTCCTCCATTTCGCGCCCAGCCATTTGTGTACACCGCTTTATCAATAGTATGTGTGGGGGAAGCGGCCGCAAGGATATAAGTTATCAAAGCTTCATCATAACCTCCGATCTGTACATTTAAAATCCAGCCTTTATCCGGTGACCAATGCCAGTACAGTACATTCTGACCACCTTGTGTATACCAATCCCATTCCACGGTATTCCACAGAGCATTGATTTTTGTTATTAAACCGTTTTCCTGTGTATTAAACGGATCCAGGAATTGGCGGACGGTGAGCAAACCCTGCATCAGGTAGGCGGTTTCCACCAGATCACCGCCATTGTCGTTTGGGCTGAACGGAATCACTTTACCCGTGGTTCCATCCATCCAATGTGGAAATGCTCCATGAAAACGATCAGCAACGGTTAGAAAATTTACGATTTTTTCAAGCCTGTCGATGCCTTCCTGGCGGGTAATAAAATTTCGATTTATACCAACAAGGATTGCCATCACTCCAAATCCGGAACCGCCAATGGTTACCAGGTTACCTGAGTTTTCCCGTTCCCGTGCAAGACCACTTACCGGGTGAGCAAAATCCCAGAAATAGGTAAATGTTTGTTCCTGAATTTTGGTCAGCAGGTCGTCATCACTTAAAAGAGGAAATTTAGGTGTTGAATCAATGGAGGTATAAAATTCCTTTGAATATCCGGCAAAACTAAATTGATCCGTACCTTTTAACTGATTTGAAAAATATAAGGTGTATTTATCAAAATGAACTAAAAGGGAAGAGGAAGTAATAATTAAGGTTTTATTACTGTCGATAAAAGAGAAGGTTAAAGGAGCATTTTGCCCGGCTTTAAATAAAGAGACAGTAGATGGGGAGATGGACGAAGGATCAATGGAGTGATTAAATTGTACGACTGCTGAAAAACTGCGGTTTACATCAGTAACCCTGCCGGAGGTAAACAGGTTCTTACCAGAAACGATTATGGACAAAATTTTAAGTGTTCCGGAAACAGTGGTAAAGGAAACGGTGCTGCCTGTGAAAGCCCCGCCATTTGCACCTTTAAGCGTTTCCCTAATTTCAAGTGTATAGAATGTACTATTTATAAGATTGCCGGAGGGCATTATAGAGATCGTTTTATTTTCATTCAAAAATGAAAATTGTAGCGGAATGTTGTTTCCACCGTATGATAAGGATATTGAAGATGCAGCAGAAGCAGTATCGATAGCTTGATTAAATGAGACTGTTAAAGGTTGATCAGTCGGAACATTTACATTAGAGGAATCTGAGGTTAAATTTAAATTTGTGATACCTGCCTGAATAACAGAAACCTGAAGAGTATTTCCACTTTCTACAGGGGTATCTTTCTTACAGGAAATAAAGACGATAAAAAACAGGATAACAGGGATATAAAGTTTCACTCTCACTACTATTGTTGTTAGATTAAAATTCAAAAAACTTTTTATGTTAAACATTTAAATTAGTGCTTAATCACAGTGCCATAATTCTTTATTGATATTCTGACGATTAAAGTTCAATAATCTGCAAACAAAAAACCCCGGTAAGAACCAGGGTTAACAAATATCTTATTTATTAAATTAATTGGACCAGGGGGCTTGTCCTTCAATTGTTAATCCCATAGAGCGTGCTGTTCCCGCCACCATTTTCATTGCACTTTCAATTTCAAAACAATTCAGGTCACTCATTTTCTCTTCAGCAATTTTTTTCACCTGTTCCCAATTCACGCTGCCTACCTTATTTCTGTTAGGAACGGAGCTGCCCTTATCCTTTTTGGATATTTCCAGTAATGAAACTGCAACCGGAGTTTGCTTAATTATAAATTCAAAAGATTTATCCTTAAACACAGTAATGATAACAGGTAAAGTTTTTCCAATTTTATCCTGTGTTTGGGCATTGAACCGCTTACAGAATTCCATAATGTTTACCCCTTTAGCACCAAGTGCGGGTCCTATTGGTGGAGCAGGATTAGCTTGTCCACCCTTCACCTGAAGCTTAACGTAGGTTTCTATTTCCTTTGCCATAGTATTGAGAATATTAATTTATGAATGATATTATAATTAAACCAATGTTCAAATATTGATTTTACCATCATTGCTTTTCTACCTGAGCATATGCCAGTTCAACCGGCGTTTTTCTACCAAAAATTTTGACAGTAACTTTTAATTTTTTCTTTTCTTCATTCACTTCCTCTACTAATCCTAAAAAGTCGTTAAAAGGACCATCTGTAATCTTGACGGTTTCTCCTATTAAGAAAGGTTCATTAATTGTCTCCCCTACTTCTGCCATTTCATCAACCTTACCAAGAATACGGTTCACCTCAGATTTGCGAAGAGGCTGCGGCTTTTGCCCTCCTAAAAAATTGATAACCCCGGAGATATTTTTAATTGCAGAAAACATGTCGCCATTCATTTTTGTCTCTTCTGCTTCTACTAATATATAGCCCGGATAGAATGTACGTTCCTTAATTACCTTTTTGCCATTCTTAATTTTATATATCTTTTCCATCGGAACCAGCACTTGTGTAATAACTTCGTTCCATCCACTGCGATTTACTTCATTTTCAATATATTCCTTAATCTTCCGCTCTTTGCCACTAATGACGCGCATCACAAACCACTTCTTTTCATCGGTCATGATCATAAATATTTATTGGAATAAGTGATAGTAGGTGGACATTGCCAGGTCAGAAGCCTTATCCATACAAAATACAATGAGTGCAAGGATCATTGCAGCTACCGTTACAACGATAGTGCTGCTTTGTAAATCTTCCCATGATGGCCACGAAACTTTATTCATGAGCTCATTGTAGGTTTCATTAAAAAATAATTTTACTCTTTCCATATTGAAGTTAATTTCAATCCTATTTGATTAAAATGTCTAACCCATTTAATTTACAACAGCACGGGTGGAGAGACTCGAACTCCCAGCCAACGGTTTTGGAGACCGCTACTCTACCAATTGAGCTACACCCGTGTATGGCCTGGAAAGAATCAGCAGCAATACTATATCTTTCCTTTGCTATCCGCTGAAATTTTGTTACTTGACAATTTCCGTTACCTGTCCTGCTCCTACAGTACGTCCGCCTTCACGAATAGCGAAGCGTAAACCCTTTTCCATTGCAACCGGCATGATCAGCTTCACGGTCATAGCAATATTATCGCCCGGCATTACCATTTCCACTCCATCGGGTAATTTTACTTCACCGGTCACGTCAGTTGTACGCAGATAAAACTGTGGTCGATAATTATTAAAAAAAGGTGTATGACGTCCTCCTTCTTCCTTAGATAAAACATACACTTCACATTTAAATTCAGTGTGAGGTGTAATAGAACCTGGCGCGCAAACTACCATACCACGGCGAATATCATCTTTTTCCACGCCACGAAGTAAAAGTCCTACGTTATCACCAGCTTCCCCTTCATCCAGAATTTTACGGAACATTTCAACTCCTGTTACCGTAGATTTTAAGGACTGATCCTGTAAGCCAATGATTTCTACTGCATCTCCCGTATGGATCATTCCTCTCTCAATACGGCCTGTGGCTACTGTTCCCCGGCCAGTTATGGAAAATACGTCTTCAACAGGCATGAGGAAAGGTTTATCCTTAGCCCGCACCGGAACAGGAATTTCCTTATCAACAGCATCCATCAAATCCTGAACTGATTTCATGCCAGCAGGATCGTTATTTAAGGCTAACAAAGCAGATCCCCGAATCACGGCTGCAGTATCTCCGTCAAATTGATAGAAACTTAATAATTCACGTATTTCCATTTCAACAAGGTCAAGCAATTCAGGATCATCAACCAAATCCACCTTATTCATGAATACCACTACTTTAGGAACACCTACCTGTCGGGCAAGAAGAATATGTTCCCTTGTTTGAGGCATAGGACCATCTGTAGCAGCTACCACAAGTATGGCTCCGTCCATTTGTGCCGCGCCTGTTACCATATTCTTAATATAATCAGCATGGCCAGGGCAATCGACGTGAGCATAGTGACGCTTGATGGTTTGGTACTCTACGTGAGCTGTATTAATGGTAATACCTCTCTCCTTCTCCTCCGGAGCATTGTCAATAGAGTCGTATGATTTTACCTCTGCGAGGCCCTGTTTTGATAGTACATATGTGATGCCAGATGTCAAAGTAGTCTTACCGTGATCAACGTGACCAATAGTACCAATATTTACATGCGGTTTGGTACGTTCAAATTTTTCTTTAGCCATAGCTTGAATGATTAATAAAGTTAAAGTATGTTAAAACGATTATTTTAAAGTTAGAAAAGTAATAGTTACTGTTAATTATTAGATAAGAATCACTAAAAATAATAATGGTGCCTTTATAGGGCGACAAAACTTAAATTTGGAGCCAATGACCAGGATCGAACTGGTGACCTCATCCTTACCAAGGATGTGCTCTACCAACTGAGCTACATCGGCAATTGTAATGCTGCGACCACTGGAACTTTACCGAGACTACAGAGCGGGAGACGAGACTCGAACCCGCGACCCTCAGCTTGGAAGGCTGATGCTCTACCAACTGAGCTACTCCCGCTTATAACCTTAAATCAAAGAACTTTTACTTCATGTTTGGTGGGGAGAGGAGGATTCGAACCTCCGAAGTCATAAGACAACAGATTTACAGTCTGCCCCGTTTGGCCACTCTGGAATCTCCCCTGAATTTTCAGTTTAAGTTTATAATCAACAGCAGTCTTTTAAATACCCCGTATTTGCTGACTGTCGATCATCATCTTAATCTGAGCCGATGGAGGGATTCGAACCCCCGACCCACTGATTACAAATCAGTAGCTCTGGCCAGCTGAGCTACATCGGCAAAACCAGAGAAATTGAACATAAAAAATGTATCAGGAAACAATTTCAGCTGTTCCATACAGCACACCACATCCCTTCCGAAAAAGGTGCGCAAATATACATGAAAATACGAAACGAGGTAACCCTCTCTACTAATTCTCAACTTTCTGTTTATGTTTTGTTGAAGCACATTACCACTTATATTTTATAGGCACGCAAGTAACTGTATTATGCTTTGGGATGTGACTTTTTGTAGATAGCTTTTAGTTTTTCAATAGTATTATGCGTATAAACCTGTGTTGCAGCTAAACTTGAATGGCCAAGGAGTTCTTTAATAGCATTTAGTTCCGCGCCATTATTTAAAAGATGTGTCGCAAATGTATGCCGCAGCACGTGTGGACTTTTTTTGCTTACTGTTGTATTTGTTTTTAATAAAGTGCTTACTATGTAATAAACCTTTTTATCGCTCATTTTTTTACCATCATCAGAAACAATGAATGCTTCATAATGCGATGCCTGGAAATGGTTATTACGCTCGGATAGGTAATGCTCAATATGTATTTTTAAAACTTCATTAAATGGAATTATACGCTCTTTGTTTCCTTTACCCAGCACCTTGATTTGCTTACTGTAAAGATCCAAAGATTCATCTCTAAGGTTAATTAATTCTGAGCGCCGGATTCCTGTCAAATAAAATAACTGGAGGATCATCTTATTACGCAGTCCTTTGAATCCTTCACCGAAAGTGCCATGCTGCCATAATGTTTCCATCTGGTTACTATTAATAAAAACCGGCAGTCGTTTACCCACCTTGGGAGCGATCACCCTGGAAGTTGGGTCCTGTTCAATTCCTTTATTTTCCAGATGAAATTTGAAAAACGTTTTTAGGGTAGAAAGCTTCCGGTTAATGCTTCGCGGGCCGATCCCTTCTTCTATAAGATTTACAAGCCAGGAACGAATGTGCGTATGGGTTGCCTGAAAAGAATTTTCTAATTCATACGTTTGTCTGAGAAATTTGGAGAACTGAATAAGGTCGTTCTCATAGGCTATTATGGTGTGGTTGGAATAGCGCTTTTCGTACTTAAGGAATTGAATAAAATTGCGGATATCCATTTTTTCCTTATCGTAAATAAGCATAGATCCGAAAAAGCAGGTAATATCTTAACCTTCGAGGCTGCGAATCATCTCATCACGGTATACCGCACGAAGAACTTCGCCTCTACGACGTACGGAGGGTTTGACAAAAGATTGCCGCGCCCTTAATTGCTTAAGTGTACCAGCTTTTTCAAATTTCTTTTTGTACTTTTTTAAAGCTTTATCTAACGATTCGCTTTCGCGGGTGTCTATTATAAGCATACCAGAATTAAATTTTTTTTGCAAAGATAAACAATGGAAAGTAAGGCACAATAACTAAATTACTGATGATGGATTTACTCTGCAGGAAGTACTATCAACATTAATGAGATTCAGAATTTCTTGTTTCAGAATACACTTTTTGAATAGTGTTCACCATTTGCTCCCATGAGAATTTAGACTTTTCTTCAATAATATTTCTGCTAAACACCTGTTCTCTGCCTTGTTCATAAAAATCTATTATTGCTTTTGATATTTCTGAAGCATCCGGTTTTATTACGTAACCTACCTTCCCATCAGGCACTAATTCCGGCAAGCCCCCAACATTAGTTACAATCATTGGCTTATTGAACTGATATGCAATTTGAGTAACACCGCTCTGGGTAGCGTGGCGGTACGGCTGAACTACCAAATCCACTGCAGAAAAGTAATTTTTAACCTCATTATCAGGAATAAAATTAGTTCTCAAAATTACATGCTGTTGTAAATGAAGCCGTTCAATTAAATCGAGGTAGTATTTTTCAGCTTCATAAAATTCACCTGCAACAATAAGTTTTACAGGTAACTTTCTGAGCCGTTCATTTGCCATTGCATGTAACAATAAGTCAAGTCCTTTATACCTGCGGATAAAACCAAAAAAAAGCAGATAGTTAAAGGTGGGCTGCAGTGACAAGTTGTTTTTGGCTGCTTCCTTATTGATCGCTTCACCAAAATTATCATAAAGCGGATGAGGATTAAAAACAGCTGGCTTTACATTAGTGAAATTTCTTAAATCCTTTAATACAGACTGTGACATTGCAATGAATCCATCAGAAGCCCGGATATAATAATTAGTCAATAGCTTATCGCCGGCTCGCTTTTCATGGGGGAGCACATTATCCAGAATAGTGATCACTTTCGTATGATGATTATTTTTTACAACACGGGCAATAGAACCAAAGCAGGGAGCCATGAATGGCAACCAATACTTTATCAATAAAATATCCGGCCTTTTGTTTCGAATTTTAATCCCTGCAGATATCCAGTTTAAGGGATTAATGGAATTAACCTGTTGAGCAATTTTTATATCCAGTGGAGGAATTTCAGAAGAATACTGACTTTTTCCAGGAAATAAAAAAGAGGGATATTGAACAAGAAAGGTAAATATTTCGGTTTCATGGCCTAAAGCTTGAAATGCCCGGGCTAGGCGCTCGTTATAATTTGCCAATCCTCCCCTGAATGGATACGCAGTACCGAGGATCAGTATTTTTAGTTTTTGATTGAGTAGGGATGGTTGGTTTTGGTATGCCATTAACCAATCCGCTTTTCAACCTGGTATGAGTTTCTATCATTTGAATTTCTTGAAATCATTTCTGCCAGAAATCCTGCTACAAATAATTGAACCCCTATGATCATTGCGACCAATCCTAAATAGAACAGTGGCCTATCCGTCATTTTATAGACCTTAAAGAAAAATTTAGAGAAGGCGAGATAGATGGATATTACAAACCCCATAAAGAAAGAGATAAGCCCCAGCGATCCGAATAAGTGCATTGGACGCTTTCCAAATCTTGAAACAAAACTGATAGAAAGCAAATCGAGAAAGCCGGTAATAAACCTCTCCCAGCCAAATTTTGTATTACCATATTTTCTAGGATAATGCTCTACTACTTTTTCAGAGATTCTGATGAAACCTGCCCACTTTGCAATCACAGGAATGTATCGATGCATTTCACCATACACTTCAATATTTTTTACTACTTCCCTTTTATAGGCTTTCAAACCACAGTTGAAATCATGCAACTTAATTCCGCTGATGTTACTGGTTATCTGGTTAAATAATTTCGAAGGCCATCTTTTGCTAATAGGGTCACGTCTTTTCTTTTTCCATCCGGAAATAAGATCGTAATTATCAACAGCAATTCTATTATACAGCTCGGGAATTTCATCCGGACTGTCCTGTAAATCTGCATCCATAGTAATCACTACATCACCTTCTGCTACTTTAAAACCCTCGTTTAAGGCTGCGGATTTACCGTAATTCCTTCTGAATTTAATCCCCTTTATATTTAAATCTTCCGATACAAGCTTTTGAATAATATTCCACGAGCCATCCTTGCTACCATCGTCAATAAAAATGATTTCATAGGTCAGCCGATTGGCCTGCATTACTTTTCGTATCCATAAGGCAAGCTCCTGCAAAGAGTCCTGCTCATTAAAAAGCGGAACTACAACAGAAATCTGCATGGATGAACGGTTAGGTGGTTATCCATTTGTTACCACATCATCTTTGGGGGGTTCCATAAGGAATGGCCTGTTTTTCTTGATTATTGCGGATACAATTAAAGCTAATATGGTTCCGGCAATTAATAGTCCTGCAAAGCTCCAAACGGACATCCACACCGGCGTCATAAATTTTTTACTGATGTCCATAGCCATTTTAATTTGGTCTTCCGACATGCCTTTATCAAGCAATTTGCCTTCTGTCATTTTTTTTATCTGATCAATCATATCTGTGCCTATATATGAAATCATAATAAAGGATAGAACGGAAGCAGTGACAGCAGTGATCAATGAAAATAAAAATCCTGTTTTAAATGCTTCTCCAAAGGAAATAAAGCCGCCCTGTTCTTTTCGCATTTCAAGCATAGCCATTACCATGCCCAGCAAGAGCAGGATGTATGGAACCCAGCCAAGGGTGGGATTTAAATACGCTTTGGTCATATAAGTGATCATAGAAAAAACAAACATGGTAATTGCAGAAATAAGAGCCCATTTAAAAGCAGTACCAAAAGCAGATTTGTTCGATTGCATTTATTGAATTTTTAAAAACTGACCATGGTTAAAAATAGCTACAGCTTTTCCTAAAAGCTGTTTCCCGATAAAAGGTGTGTTGAATGACTTGGATAAGTTGTTCTCACTGTTAAGGTTCCATTCAGAATTAATATCAAAGATAGTTAAATTAGCATGTGAATCCTTTCGTAGAACAGGAGATGGAAGGCCGAGAATATCACGCGGTACTGTGGAGATTTTACTTATAATATCTTTAATATCTAATAGGTCTTTTAAGGCCATATATGCCAGGGCAAAACATGTTTGCAGGTTTATAATGCCAGCAGTAGCATATTCATATTCCAATTTTTTTCTTTCCTCATTTTGTGGTTCATGTGCCGAGCAAATTACATCAATGGTGCCGTCCTTTAACCCTTCTTTTAATGCTGCAATATCTTCTAATGACCTTAGTGGAGGAAAGATTTTCATATTGCCATCATATTCATTTAAAAATGAATCATCCAGGATCAGGTGTATAGGATTTACACCTGCAGTTACGGGTATATTTTTCTTTTTTGCCTCCCGAATACGATTGACGGCTTCTTTAGTTGAGATACAACTAAAATGTAATCTTGAGCCGGTATACTCAGCAAGTTCAATATCACGTACTACCATTAAATCCTCAGCAAGGTGTGGTATACCGCTCATACCGAGGTTCACACTCACAGCACCCTCATTCATCATACCTCCGGGAGCTATGGTCTCATCGTGAGGGAAGCTTATAATTACGCAACCGATCTTTTTTATATAAAGCAGCCCGCGCATCATGAGCCCTGCTACAGCAATCGGGTGCTGAGCATCGGAAAAGGCAACTGCTCCGGCTTTCGCCATATCATAAATTTCCGCCAGTTCTTTTCCTTCACATTTTTTGGTTACTGCTCCAATCGGAAAAACATCAACAATATTTCCTCGCGATTTATTGAGGACATACTCCACCTGCGATTTTGAGTCAATTACCGGAAAGGTGTCCGGCAATACCGCTACTCCCGTAAAACCCCCTGCAGCAGCAGCCCTGGAACCGCTGGTCAGATCCTCTTTATATTCATACCCGGGATCACAAAAATGCGCATACATATCAAACCATCCTGGTGATACATAAAGATTTTCAGCATTAAAAGTTTCTGTATTTAAAGGAATATCAATGTGATCTTCAATAGAGAAAATTGAATCTTCAATTATTAAGATGTCTTTTATTTGAAGATGAAATTCAGAGCGGGGATCTACAATAGTGGCAGAACGTATGAGCAAAGACATCTATTTCCAGAATTTGAGCAGCAAAATCTCTAATGCTATAAAGATCAAAACAAAAATAATTGAAACTTTCCAAAGGGGTAGTCCCAAATGCTGACCCTGAATAACTTCCTGAAGATTGCGTTTTGAATTCTCAAGAATTTTAATGCCCAAAGAAGCCCCGGATTTTTTTAAATCGTCAAGCGATAAAAATTTCAAATCCGATTCTTTACGGTCGTAGTTCAATGCATACTGAGCCTTGATTGTTCCGGCTTGATCCTGCAAAGCATAAAAGCCTGAGTGTTTAATATCATTCCCAAAAAGGAGTGTAATTGCATTATTTATCAGGCGTTGTTGCGGAATAAACTCGTCTTCATTACTCTTTAAATGCAATACGTGATCAGAGGTTGTAAAAGCACTATTTACTGTTATCTCGCTGTTTTTTCCAATAATATATGAATTCGGGGTAAAAAATTCTTTAGATACAGCCATTTTATAAAGCATCGGCGCAAAGAGAGGATTTAACGGAAGATCCGTATTCTTCTTATCGAGGGGAACAGCAAACAGGTAAAGAGTACCATTTCCAAAATGGTATTTGGAAACAAAAGATGTCCCGTCGCTGAATTTTAATAGTTGGCTGGCATTTGTAGCGGTATAATTCGTAAGCGTAAAACTTGCATTTGCCTCAGGTAAAAAAAGATTTTCAGGTATTTGCTGAAAGATGTCCGCAAATAACTGATCCTGAGTATTTATTCTATTAACTGTTTTTTTCCGGATTGTAAAATCCTTCAGCTGATCAGCATTTACGGACTGAAGAAACTGATTGTATGAATTCATACTGATACCTTCATCTGGAAAAACAATGAGGTTTCCACTGCCCGCAATAAACTTTTTTAATTCTGCAGAAAGTCCTGTTGAAAGTTCTTTTATCCCGTTCAGGATAATTAACTGCTGCCCCGGAAGGTCTGCATAATTAATCTGATTTAACCGGGAGCTTTCTGTCTGAAAAAAACTATTTTTTTCAAAGAATGCATTGAGGTAAGGATTATTACCTGATTCGTTTATGACCAGTACTTTTAAATGCTCTGCAACCTGGTAACTGAAATAGTAAGCATCATCAAAGGTAATGGGATGATCTACAATCGAAAGCTCCCCCTGATTCCAGCCATTATCCGTAATGGTATACAGGAGCGTATCAATAATGGATGTATTTAAATTTGCCGAAAAATTACTGATCGCTTTTATTTCATTGTTAATTTTTAAAGTCAACCGTCCATTGTCAATGTTATGGTTAGAATTGTTAGTGATTTGAACAAATAATAAAGAAGGTTGTCCTTTTATCTGAACAGGAGATTGCAGCCAGCAAGTGTCTATGTAGACATTTTCATTTTCCGCAGTACTTATTGGAACCAGGCTGACCTGGAGGGAGGTATCCTGTTTTAAATTAGAGATGTCGGAAAAGTTCTTCTGATAGTCCGACAAAACATACAGCAGCTTCGCCGGGCTATTAGATTTATACAATGCAACTTTCTGACGCGCAATAATTTCTGAAAGATATTTTGTGTCGGGTGAAAGATGTATTTCTTTAATCAGGTTATACATCTCATTTTTATCAACCAATCGCTGATGGCGGCCTTCAAAATCTTCTGTCAGGAGCTGAAACTGATCATCCTGGCTGTATGCATCAACAATTTGCTTCGCTTTCAACTTTGCCTGCTCCAGAAGAGGAACATCGCTGGCAAGCTGACCCATGCTGAAGGAATTATCAATAAAAATGCTAATGGCTTTCCTTCCAACTGCCTGGCTGATAGTTCTGTTTTTAATGTAAGGCTGAGCAAATGCAAATATTAAAAACACAATTGCCAGGATTCTGCAGAGTAACACCAACAGGTGCTTTAACCTTGATCTTGCATCTGTTTTTTCTTTAACATCCCGTAAAAACCTTACATTAGTAAAATAAATTGTTTTATATCTTCTAAAATTAAAAAGATGGATTATAATGGGAATGGCAATTGCAGAAAAGGCAAATAAGATAGTAGGATAAAGGAAGGACATTTATATTATCAGCAGGCGAATTGTTATCGCTTTAATTGGCGCGAAAGTAACGAAGAATAAACAGATTGATTGCAATGTAAAAGCGCCGCGCAATTCAACAATGATAGCAGAGGATAATTTTTTATTTTTTCCATTTACATTTGCAGCTTAGTTCATTTTTTCAATTCGGGGTGTGGCGCAGTTGGCTAGCGTACCAGCATGGGGTGCTGGGGGCCGGTGGTTCGAGTCCACTCACCCCGACTTGATTTTCTTCGTTTCCATTTTGAAAAGCCGGAAGGATTTTATATTGGTTCTACTACAGACCTGCGTAAAAGACTTGCTTTTTATAATGCCGGATAACAACGGTCAAGGAAGCACCGTTTTCATTTGATCGTTTATATTTTGAAGAATGTGCTGACCGAATGCCGGGCCAGAAAAGAAAAAAGCAAACTATAAAGGTGGTGATTCTTAATCCGTTAATCTTGCAACTTCAGCACGTCAAAATTAATAGTATAACCGACTGGAGCCCGGGATATATTTCAATATGTTAAAGATTAGTCCTAAAACCTTTTGGCTTTAAGCGACTATCGAATCTTATAATTGACAGAATCAATACTGTTATTGTCTTCAGGAAGGTTTACTGCTACATCCCCCTGAATCAATAATTGTTTTTGACCCTGACTGGAAATTTTAAGAATGGTTTCTGTTCGACTCGGATCAGAACAGCACTCATGTGACTCGTTAATAGAAGAAGGCACGATCATTTGTGAAGAAGGAAAAGAACCATTTGGATTATCAGTACCAGGATGCACCGCTATAGCAGGGGCTATTACCAAACTCACAATACTCATTAGTTTAATTAAGATGTTCATGGAAGGCCCGCTGGTATCTTTAAAGGGATCTCCAACAGTATCGCCCGTAACCGAAGCTTTATGCGGATCAGACTTTTTATAATACATCTGCCCCTGTATTTCCACACCTTTTTCAAATGATTTCTTTGCATTGTCCCAGGCACCACCTGCATTGGATTGAAAGATTCCCATAAGCACACCTGAAACTGTAGCACCGGCAAGCATTCCACCCAACACTTCAGGACCAAACGCAAAGCCAATCACCACGGGAGTTACCAATGCTATGGCACCCGGAGCCATCATCTTCCGTATAGAAGCCTGTGTAGAAATAGCGACACATTTATCATATTCAGGTTTGGCAGTCCCTTCCATAATTCCAGGAATCTCCCGGAACTGCCGGCGCACTTCATGAACCATGCTCATTGCCGCTTCGCCTACAGCGGAAATAGCAAGGGAAGAAAAAATAAAAGGAATCATTCCTCCAATAAATAAGCCTGCCAGAACATCCGCTTTATAAATATCAATATGTGATATGCCTGCAATGCCCACAAAGGCTGCAAACAATGCAAGCGAGGTCAAAGCTGCTGAAGCAATTGCGAAACCCTTTCCAGTAGCAGCAGTGGTATTTCCCACCGTATCAAGGATGTCTGTTTTTTCACGGACTTCCTTTGGCAATTCACTCATTTCTGCAATACCTCCGGCATTATCTGCAATAGGTCCGAATGCATCAATAGCCAATTGCATTGCAGTAGTTGCCATCATACCTGCCGCAGCAATGGCAACCCCGTATAATCCAGCAAGCTGATAGGAGCCATAAATGCCGCCTGCCAGAACAAGAATAGGAAAAACAGTCGATTCCATCCCTATGGCTAATCCACCAATAATGTTTGTTGCATGGCCTGTAAGTGATTTCTGAACAATAGAAGTAACAGGACGCTTGCCTATTGATGTATAGTATTCTGTTATCAGGCTCATCAGCGTTCCAACCACCAATCCTAAAATAATTGCTCCATAAACTCCCATTTTAGTAAAATCATGACCACGCAAGGTTAGCTGATCAGCTAATAAATAATCCACAATAAAGTAAGAAGCAATAGCGGTAAAAATAATTGCACTCCAGTTGCCCATATTGAGTGCCCGCTGAACGGAACGGGCTACAGCAGGAGCTGTTTCGCTTATCCTCACAAAGTAGGTTCCTACAATCGAAAAAATAATTCCTATACCTGCAGTCATCATAGGTAAAAGTATAGGACCAAGCCCGGAGAAGTTATCATTGGAGCGTACTTCTCTTCCAAGCACCATGGTACCTAAAATAGTAGCTACAAAGGAGCCAAAAAGATCGGCACCCATGCCTGCCACATCACCTACATTATCACCCACATTATCAGCAATGGTAGCAGGATTACGAGGATCATCCTCGGGAATTCCTGCTTCTACCTTCCCTACCAAATCTGCACCAACGTCAGCTGCCTTCGTATATATTCCTCCCCCAACACGCGCGAAAAGAGCAATGCTTTCTGCCCCAAGGGAAAAACCGGTGAGCACCTCCAATGCAGTTCTAAGCTGATTGGGATCGGTGCTGTCGTGAACGAACAGGTTATAAAAAAGAATAAATAAGGAACCTAATCCTAATACTGCAAGGCCGGTAACACCAAGGCCCATAACGGATCCACCGCTAAATGAAACAGCTAAAGCTTTTGATAAACTGGTTTGAGCTGCCTGCGTAGTCCTGACATTTGCTTTTGTAGCAATCCGCATTCCTATATACCCCGCTGTTGCAGAAAACAAAGCACCGCAGATGAAAGCCAGAGCAATCATAGGGCTTGAATTTTCATCGCTGTACCCCAGCACAATTAACAATACTGCTGCAATTGCTACAAAGTATCCGAGTATTTTCCATTCCGACTTTAAAAAAGCCATTGCACCTTCAGCAATGTACCTGGAAATTTCTTTCATTCTGTCGTTACCTGCATCCTGCTTCACTACCCATGCTGATTTTATTGCAGTAAAGATCAGCGCCACAATGCCAAAACAGGGAATCAGGTAAAACCAATTGCTCATAAGGTCAAATTTTTAAGTCCGCAAAAATAGGCGCCTAATAATGAATAAGGAAATTTTTACGAGTATTTCTTGAGAATCGAAATAAACAGCAGTAAGAAATCCAAGGATAAGGATTATTTCAACGGTTAATATCAGATTGCACAACAATGTGCGAATTACCGCTTTTAATTAGTCTTCAAAAATAACGTGTGTGGCACAAATCATTCTGTATTTATCATCCATGTCTTTCTTTACTATTGATTGAAAATTTTCTTTTATTAATAATTTTTTAATTTCCTCAGCAAACTTTTCATTTATTTCGAGAAATATTTTCCCTTTTGGAGTAAGATGAGTTCTGACAAACCGGAGAATAGATTTATAGAAAATAAGAGGATCGTGATCCGGAACAAACAATGCTTCAGGGGGCTCAAAATTCAATATATTTTTATGCATTGCATTCTTCTCCGAATCAGTTACATAGGGTGGGTTACTAACTATAACATCAAAATCAGAGAAAGGGAAATTCCATTCTTCACTTAAGATATCGTGCTGTATAAAATTAATTTGCGCTCCACATTCTTCAGCATTCTCTTTAGCTATTCTTAAGGCTTTTTCACTTAAATCTGTTGCCACAACCTGAAAAGAAGGATCAGCTAGTTTTAAGGCAATGGCAATACATCCACTCCCAGTTGCAATGTCTAATATTCTCAGCCCTTTCTTATCATTCTCTAAACTGCTATCTTTTAAAATCCATTCTACCAATTCTTCCGTTTCCGGCCTTGGAATAAGAACTGATTTACTTACTTTCAGTTTCAATCCAAAGAAATAGGAATAGCCCAATACATATTGTACAGGCTCCCCTTGCATTAAACGAAGCAAAGAATATGCAAGCTGATTGGCTTTTAATTCCGGGATATCATCGTTTCCATGAATTGGAAAAGCGGTACGATTCATCTTTATTTTATCTTCAAATACCCAATAGGAAATATTCTCCGCCTCTCTGGTTTCATATATTGAAGAAAGGGATTTTACATAAAAATCGAAAGCATTTTTCACAGTCATTAAGTGAATGTAACCAACCATTTTCTAATTCGTTTACATTTGTTTATGCCCGCAGTTGAAGAAATTTATTTGCAACGATGTCTCGATCTTGCCATTCAAGGCGCGGGAAATGTGGCACCAAATCCTATGGTTGGTTGCGTAATTGTACATGAAAACCGGATTATTGGCGAAGGCTTTCATAAACAATTTGGTGAATATCATGCTGAAGTAAATGCAATCAATTCTGTAAAAGAAGAAGATCAAAAATATTTGCCGGAATCTGTATTATATGTAAACCTGGAACCCTGCTCTCACCATGGCAAAACACCTCCCTGCGCAGACCTTATTATTGAAACAAAAATCCCGCGAATTGTAATCGGCTGTTCAGATCCAAATCCTTTAGTGGCCGGCCGGGGTATCGGGAAACTTAAGAATAACGGTTGTGACGTGCAGACCGGCGTTCTACATGAAGAAAGCAGAATGGTAAACAGAATATTTTTTACTTTTTTTGAAAAGAAACGCCCTTATATAATATTGAAGTGGGCGCAATCTTCTGATGGATTTATTGCGCCTGAAAATAGGCAGCGAATAAATATCAGCAACCCGTTTTCAAGAATATTAACCCATAAATGGCGAAGTGAAGAAGCAGCTATCATGGTAGGTACGGGTACTGCACTTCAGGATGATCCGATGCTTAATGCCCGGCTGTGGAATAATAGGAATCCAATTCGCCTGGTAATTGACCGAACCCTGCGGCTGCCCTCCTCCCTGCACCTTTTTGACCATTCCATTCCAACATTTGTATTTACAGGAATACAAAAACCAGACGAACATAATTTAAGCTTCATAGATTTTGATTTTGGAAAAAACTTACTTCAGCAAATACTGGAATGGTTATACAATAGACAAATAACCTCTTTAATTGTAGAAGGTGGTACGGCTTTGTTCAAAACTTTTATTGATAATAATTTATGGGATGAAGGCAGAATTTTTATTGCTTCTGAATTTATGGGAACAGGATTATCAGCACCTAAATTGAAACCAGCTTTTTATGGTGAGGAATCTATTGGAGATGACCGTTTACTAATACTATATAACGGATGATGATCTCGCTGCTTCTTAGCATTGCCTGTTCTACGTTTTTAGTGATATGCTTTAAATATTTTGATCGTTTTGGAATTCACCATTTGCAAGCCATCGTTTTTAATTACCTCACCTGTGTTATTACCGGCTGCATTATTTCTAAACAGTTTCCGGCATATGCAGAGTGGATGCACCAGCCCTGGTTTTTATCCGCCGCCTTTCTGGGCTGTTCTTATTTCTTCATTTTCAATCTTATGGCTTATGTAACCAGGCACATGGGAATTACCGTTACTTCTGTTGCCAGCAAGCTCTCCATGGTAGTTCCTGTAATAGCAGCAGTGATACTATACAATCAAAAATTTAATGTTATAAAAATATTGGCTTTGTTGTTAGCAATTATCTCCGTCTGTCTGACTTCTTACAGAAAAGATGACTTTCATGAAAATAAAAATCCGCTCAAGGGATTTTTACTTCCTCTGATAATTTTTACCGGCAGTGGAATTAACGATTCCATAGTTAACTACTCTTTTGCTAAATTTTTAAAACCTGACGAATTCGATTCCTTTAACATTAGCATATTTTCCTTTGCCTCCTTATCCGGACTTTTAACGCTAGTGCTAAGAAGTATTTTTTTCAATGAACCGATTGCCGTAAGGTCGATAATTGGAGGAGTTGTGTTGGGTATTCCAAATTACCTCTCATTGCTTTTTCTTTTGCTGGCCCTTGCAATCCCCGGATGGGAAAGCTCCAGAATCTTTCCACTTAATAATATGGGAATTGTAATCCTTTCAGCCGGGCTTGCCTGGATTCTATTCCGTGAAAAATTGTCAAAAAAAAATCTGGCAGGCATCATCATTGCCTTATTTGCAATCGGCTTAATGATTTACCCTGCTGATCAATAAAGCCCGATTTATTAATGCAATGCTACTTTTATGAATTCGTTATGTTACTCCATTGCCGGGCTGCCGAAAACTTCCCATTCCTCCTTAGCCGGACCATATAAGCCTGGAACTTTCAACCTGGCCTGGCGCATTAAAACCGTCATCTGGCCCCTGTGATGAATATGATGGCGAATCAAAACGGAAAGTCCAAATTTTCTTTGCCATGGTTCACGATACATCGGGACCTTCTCTTCCAGCCAATCATTATCCTGTTTACTTAATTCGGTTATAGAGGCAGCATTTACCTGATTCAATATATTCTGTAATTCTTTTGCAGTATCAGGCAGTTCCTCACTATAATCCTGTACTTGACATCCCATTTTTTTTAACATTTCAGCCGTGGTAAGAGACAAGTGAAAGGCCAATCTGGCAAGTGTTCTTCCTTCTGAATATACCTGTTGCTGCAAACCTTCATCACTTAAATATTCGAAAAGTTTTTCCGTATTAGCAGTTTCATGCCTCCAGTCAACAAAAAAATCTTCAATGGTGTTATACATATAAAGTATTTGCCTGGAATTCCTTTGAGGTTATATCATTCCCATATCAATTAATTACAGCGCTATTAAACTCCAACGAGTTTCTGCGATTGGTAACTGCCTTCTTTTAACTTTTCAGAAACTTCGCTAAAACAATTAAGCGTGAGGCGGATATCTTCTTCTGTATGAGCAGCTGTTGGAATTAACCTGAGCATCATTACACCTTTCGGAACAACAGGGTAAACCACTATTGAGATGAATATATTATAATTTTCACGGATGTCCATAATCATATTGGTGGCTTCTGCTGTAGAGCCATTCAGATAAACAGGAGTTACACATGTATTAGTTTTTCCAAGATTAAAGCCACTATCCCTTAGTCCGTTTTGAAGCATGCGCACATTTTCCCAAAGCTTGTCCTTTAATTCAGGTTTGGTACGAAGAAGTTCTAATCGCTTAAGATTGCCTGCAACTATAGGCATCGGAAGCGCTTTGGCAAAGATCTGTGAACGTGAGTTGTATCTTAAATATTCAATTACCTGCTCATCTGCGGCCATAAAAGCACCAATGCTTGCCATAGATTTGGCAAATGTAGAGAAGTAAAGATCTATCTCATTTTGAACACCCTGTTCCTCCCCTGCACCTGCGCCGGTTATGCCTAAAGTCCCAAAGCCATGCGCATCGTCAACCATTAACCGGAATTGATATCTTTCTTTTAAGGCTGCAATTTCTTTAAGCCTTCCCTGGTCTCCAGCCATACCAAAAACACCTTCTGTAATAACCATGATTGCTCCGCCAGTTTCTTTCACGAGCTCCGTGGCTCGCTGTAATTGCTTTTCACAACTTTCAATATCATTATGGGTGAAAACAAAACGCTTTCCCATGTGCATCCTCAATCCATCAATAATACAAGCATGGGATTCTGCATCATAAACAATCACATCACGCCGGTCTACAAGGCAATCTATTGCAGACATTATTCCCTGGTAACCGTAATTAAGCAGTATGGCCTCTTCCTTATCTACAAATTTTGCAAGTTCACTTTCCAGCTGTTCATGTAAGTCTGAATTGCCAGACATCATTCTTGCACCCATAGGCATTGCAAGACCATATTTCGAAGCAGCCGCTGCATCTGCCTCACGCACTTCAGGATGATTAGCTAAACCGAGATAATTATTTAAACTCCACACTATCTTTTCTTTTCCCCGGAAAATCATACGGTTTCCGATTTCACCTTCCAGCTTTGGGAACGCAAAATAACCGTGAGCAATTTTCGAATGTTGACCGATGGGACCGCGATTTTGAGCTATTTTTTCGAATAAATCCATATCGTACAGTATTAAAGATGAAGTAAAAAACTGAAAACTTAAATTTGATTTTAAAGAAAGCAGGCAAAAATAAAGAAACACAAAGAATGAAAAAATGAAAGTTATAAGTTATCAAAACGCAATTAGTATAAATTAAATATTTAAATAAATATAATTATCCACAGGTTTTATAGCTGCTGCCAGAAGTCCATCGCGTTTAGTAAGCACTAAATCCCTTGCCTTTACGTTTCGCATTTTTCAATTATCTTTGCAGCTTATGAAATTCAGGGGGAAACTCCTTTTCTTCTTAATTTTTGCAATTCAAATCGCACTTATTTCCTGCAGCCAGTATCAGGATCTTCTGAAGAGTGACGATTATACTTTGAAATTGCAAAAAGCCAAAGAATTTTACGAAAAGGGTGAATATTACAGAGCTCAGCCTCTTTTTGATGATCTTGTAAATTATTACAAGGGAACAAAGGTTATGGCCGATGTTTATTATTATTATGCATATACCTATTACGGGCTTGGTGAATATCTTCTTGCATCTTACCATTTTAAAACCTATGCCAATACCTATTCTGATGATCCCCGCGCTGAAGAGTGCCTGTTCATGAGCGCAAAGTGTTACTACAGGCTTTCACCAGGTTATGAATTGGAGCAATCTTATACAGAAAAAGCAATTGATGATTTCCAGCTGTTTGTTAATGCGTATCCATCCAGCAAGCTGGTTTCCGAAGCTAATCAGAACATTGATGATATGCGGAGAAAACTGGAGATAAAGGCATTCCATAGTGCTGAGTTATATTATAACATGGGGAAGTATGAAGGAGCCATTCTTGCATTGGAAAATTTATTAAAGGACTATCCGGAAACCCCAGATGCTGAATCTGCGTCTTTTCTGATTGTAAAATCAAATTATCTCTATGCAGTAAATAGTATTCCATCAAAACAGCATAACCGGTTTGAGAACACAATCAAGAGTTACCAATTTTATATTTCACAATATAATGAAGGAGCACATTTGAAGGATGCCCAGGATTTGTATGATTTATCCCAAAAATTTTTAAATAAAACGAAAAATAATGACCAAGAACAAGCGCAACGGAACTAAGGATATTTCTCCGGTAGTAGAAACCAGGAATCTCGAGGACTTACAAAAAAAATCAGGTAACGTGTATGAATCAATAGCAATAGTAGCAAAACGGGCAAACCAAATATCATCTCAACTAAAAGAAGAATTGCATAGTAAGCTGGAAGAATTTGCCACTACTACTGATAACCTGGAAGAAATACATGAAAACAGAGAGCAAATAGAAATATCAAAGTATTACGAGCGCATGCCTGATGCAACTCTTGTGGCAACTAATGAATTTTTAGAGGATAAAGTATATTTCCGCAATCCAACGCGCGAGAATAGTTCTTTGGAAGAATAGCGGCCCGGAACTGCTTAGCAATAAGTTGTTCTATGCTTTGTGTTAGTTCTATAGCAGACCTGTAATACTTAGCTTTTCGTATCAACGAACTACTGAACCTACTCTGATGGGTATATTATTCGGGAAAAAAATTCTGTTGGGCATTACTGGCAGCATTGCTGCTTATAAAAGTGCTTTCCTTATCAGGCTTTTAATTCAGGAAGAAGCGGTTGTTAAAGTGCTGATGACCAGGGATGCGAACTCTTTTATTTCCCCGCTCACACTTGCTACACTGTCAAAGAATAAGGTACTGTCGGAACTAACGGATAACGCAGGTACCTCTTGGAATAACCATGTTGAACTGGGATTATGGGCTGATGTATTGATTATAGCACCTGCTTCAGCCAATACCATTGCGAAATTTGCAAATGGCCTTTGCGATAATTTATTAACCACTGTTTATTTATCAGCCAGATGCCCCGTAATAATTGTCCCTGCGATGGATGAGGACATGTGGAAACATGCATCAACTCAAAAGAACCTGGCTCAATTGAAAAGTTATGGAAATCAAATTATTCCTGTGGGAACCGGAGAGTTGGCAAGCGGATTAACCGGAGAAGGAAGAATGGCAGAACCGCAGCAAATAATAAATTTCCTCAGTGATTATTTAGAGCCCATATATTTAAAAACAAAAAAAAAGTTAAGCGGTAAAAAGGCGCTTGTTACTGCAGGCCCAACTTATGAAGCAATAGATCCTGTAAGATTTATCGGAAACCGTTCCTCAGGTAAAATGGGAATCGCTATTGCTGAAGCGTTAGCAAAGGAAGGAGCTGAAGTGGAATTAATAACCGGCCCAACAGCTCTTTCAACTTCTAAATATAATATCCAAACAACCCGTATAACATCAACAGCAGAAATGCACGATGCTGTTATCAGGGCTTTTGAAAATGCGGATATTACTATCATGGCTGCAGCAGTTGCAGATTTTACTCCGGAGTACCCTTCCGTTAAAAAGATAAAAAAGCAAAACGGTACTTCTTTTAATCTTCCCTTGGTTGAAACCACTGACATTATAAATGCGTTAGGGAAACGCAAAAGACCTGATCAATTGCTTGTAGGTTTTGCTCTGGAATCTAATAACGAGATTACAAATGCTACAGAAAAACTAAAAAATAAGAATCTGGATTTTATTGTTCTCAACTCTTTAAATGATTATGGTGCCGGTTTTGAGCTGGACACCAATAAAATTATGATTATCGACCGGGATGAAAAGCAATATACTTTTGAGGTGAAACCTAAATCTGAAGTGGCAAAAGATATTGTTGATTTTATCGTTCAGAAATTAATAATATAGACAGAGATGGGGTAATGATCATCTCAAAAAATAAAACTATGCAAAAACTGCTTCTGATATTTTTTTCCATATACCTGTCAATTCCTGTTTCAGGACAGGAATTAAATTGCAAGGTGCAGGTAATAAATGCGAAGGGAACTATCAATAATCCCCAATTCATGCAAACCCTTCAAAAATCCATTTATGATTTTCTCAATAATCGCAAATGGACGAATGATAATTACGCTCAACAGGAACGCATTGATTGCAGCATGCTTATAAATATCAGTGATGAAATAAGCTCGGGAAAATATACGGCTCAATTAACCATCCAGAGCAGCAGGCCTATCTTTAATGCCAGCTATAATACTACATTGTTGAATTGGGTTGATAAAGACTTTCAATTTGATTATACAGAATATCAAACACTAGAATTCAATGATAATTCCTTTCAGTCCAATCTCTCATCTCTGCTGGCGTATTACGCATACCTCGTAATTGGCCTCGATTACGACAGTTTTACTCAGAATGGAGGCAATCCTTATTTTTTAAAAGCTCAGAATGTAGTGAACCAGGCTCAGAGTGCTCAGGAGCCCGGATGGAAAGCTTTTCAAAGCACACGTAACAGGTACTGGATGGTTAATAATTTACTTGACAGTAAAATGGCTAATTTAAGAACGGCATTATATAAATATCACAGGCAGGGACTTGATAAAATGTATGACGATCCAGATGTGGCAAGAAAGTCAATTACTGATTGCGTCAATTTATTAAACGGTATTTATGAAGAAACTCCCAGTATTATGATACTTCAGGTATTTCTTGCAGCCAAGTCAGACGAGCTGGTGAATATCTATTCAAAGGCGAATCCTAACGAAAAGTCAGGAATTGTACAAACACTTAGCCGTATAGATGCATCCAATGCAGCCAAATATGCACAAATCCTGCGTTCAAATTAGGTATTCTGCTAATAATTATTCCCACCTAAAAACTTTTATTGCTACAAAATAAATGACTATTCCCCAGATGCTGAGCACCAGCAAGTCACTTCCAATCTGCGCAATGCTCGCTCCTTCAAATGCAACCTTTCGCATCGCATCATTTAAATAAGTCAGGGGAAGAATCCTGGTTACCGGCTGCAACCATGCCGGAAAATTATCTGTAGAAAAAAAGGTGCCCGCAAGTAAAAATTGAGGCATGGTAATAATGTTTGCGATGGGCGGAACGGCTGCTTCATTTTTTGCAAGTCCCGATACTACAAATCCAAATCCCATGAATACAAATAAGCCAATAAATGACAGCAATAACATGTCAATAAAAGTTATCCAGCCGTAGATGAGCGTAAAGCCGAATGCGAAGTGCCCTAATATCAATATAACGCTTGAAGTAATTAAAGCGAATAAAATTCTGCTTAATGCTTCACCAAGTACAATGTAAGGCCGCTCAATAGGGGTAGCAAAAAATCTTTTAATTACCAGGCTTTGCCGCAGATTTAAAAAAACAAATGCAGTTCCGAAGACACCAGTGCTCAGCAGTGAAAATCCCAGCATTCCCGGTAAAATGAAATCAATAGACCGGTATTCCCTTCCAGGCAATTTCTCTTCCTTTATTTCAGCCACAGTATGCTTATCCGGGGTTGCCTGTAAAGTTGCTTTATCAATTAAAGACTGAAGTGTATTTAATAATAATTGTGCATTGCGCGAAGATTGCGAAGTCCTGACATTCACAATTAAGGGACTTTCATTATTGTTTGCATTTCGGTTTATAGTTACTATTCCGTCAATTCTTCCCTTTTTTAAATCGCTTATTAATTCCTGAGCTGTTTCTTTACGGATCAACCTAATGGCTGACATGTTATTTAAATTATGAAATAACAAATTGGAAGTGTCGCTGCTGCTTGCAATGCCTACTTCCAGTGAGAACCCCTTATTCCCAACAAAACCAAAAACAATAATGAATATGAGAGGAAAAGCAAAAGAAAAAACCACTGCTGAAGGGCTTCTAAAAATACTCCTTAAGCTCGCTTTAAATATTGCAAGCATTGCCCTGATTTGATTATACTTTTTTTGCTCTGCCATAAATTAAACAGGGATAATTAATGAGATCGTTAGCTTCCAAATCAGAGAAAAAAAACTATTCATTTCTCCATTCTTTACCGGTAAGGCGTAAAAAAACGTCTTCAAGATTTGCTTTTTTAACTTCTTTTTTTCTTTCAAAACCTGTAGATACCAACTCGTCGATAAGGAAATCGGGACTGTTAAGGGCAATTATTTTCCCGCTATCCATTACTGCAACGCGTTCACACAGCTCCTCCGCTTCATCCATGTAATGCGTAGTAATTACAACTGTGGTTCCTTTTTCACGAATCCGTCGGATCAGGTCCCATAAGTTCCTCCTGGCCTGGGGATCAAGGCCCGTGGTAGGCTCATCGAGGAAAATAATCTTTGGATGATTAATCAGCGTTGTCGAAATGCTGAATCTTTGTTTCTGGCCACCGCTTAATTCTTTGTATTTATTTTTTGATTTATCTGCTAACCCTACCATCGATAGAATTTCGTACCGGTCAACCTTCACATTATATAAACCGGAAAATAATTCGAGCAGTTCCAGTAAATTTAAACTCGGATAATATCCTGCAGCCTGCAGCTGAACACCTATAATTTTTTTTATTTCATTTTGATCGTTATCGATAGACAAGCCATTGACCAGTACCGTACCGGAAGATTTGGATCGAAGTGTTTCGATAATTTCGAGAGTGGTAGTTTTTCCGGCACCGTTTGGACCTAATAATCCGAAAATTTCCCCTTCATAAACCTGAAAGGTTATTCCTTTAACTGCTTCGAAATCACCATACTTCTTTTTAAGATCATCTACCGAAATAATTATATTTTTTTCCATAATATCCGGTGATTTGCAAAAAAAGTAATTAATACTGATGCCAGAATTCTATTGCACGATTCTTAATGATTATACAGGTTTTCTGAAGAGATAACGACTCATATATATTCCCTGGCTATTGTTACTATTAGGGCTTTGCACTCCTGTGGAGACACTGTATAACTCCCAGCCATCGGAAGAATATTGATTTAAAGTACTCACCACCAGGGCATCGTTAGAGGCGATATTTTTGAAATTAATTCCTCCGAGGCTATATATATTGATAAGGTCCTTACTGATATCTTGTCCATCTGTTGTAGATTCAATTATACGTGAGCGACCTGCACCACCGGGAATAATAGATTCAATGGAAGTGAATTGCCGGTACTGGTATTTCACTGCATCGGGTGCGCTTCCTCTAAAACTTACTGCAGAAAGAACAATTATAATAGCTAATCCAGCATACAGGAGATTTGTAAATTGTGTTTTCATAGATGGTTTTATTATTATTCTTTCAAAACTTTGTAACTGAGGTTACATACTAAAAGATTCTCTCATTTTGGTATTCACACTTAAAACAGGAATAGTTGATTCGCTTATCAGATTTCTTGCAGAAGAACCAAACAGCATTTCATTCCACTTTGATTCCTGCCCGGTTACGATAATAATTAAATCAGCATTTACTTTCGCCGCATGATCGATTACTGATTGGGATGCCGCATGATTCCTTACAATATGAGAAGTGTGCGGAATATTATTTTGATTTAATTTTATTTCAACCTCAAGCACTTTTAATTCAACATCTTTCGCCGACCCAAGCATATCTTCAAAAAATGCGGTAATAGCAAGCAAGTGAATGGTAGAACCAAAAAATTTTGCCCATCCAATAGCTATATCCAGTTTCTCAGTAGATTCATCCGTGCTGTCCAGGGGTAGTAATATATCCTTAAAACTTTTCTTCCATGGTTCTTCCCTCATAGTAATAATCGGGCTTGGGGCGCTCTGAATAGTTCGGTATGCATTTGAACCAATGATATACTTGTCAATATTGGTGATCCCTGAAACACCATGGGTTGCCATCACAATCAGTTTTACATTCTCATTACGAGCCATGCATTCGATCTGAGCATGAATCTTCCCGACTGCCACTTTTGAATTAATGGTAATATCCTTTAGATATTGATTCTTTTCCTTGATTTCCGACATTTTATTCTGAATACCTTTTTCAATTATCTCAGGAAAATCGACCACCATATCCAGATTTGTATTTTGTGAATAGGATTCATATACGTGAAGCAGCAATATTTCCGCATTCGCCTGGCGTGCAATAACTGCAGCATATTCCAGGGCTTTAATCGAGATTTCAGAAAAATCTATAGGCACTAATATTTTATTAACCGAAATCTGAGATATGCTTTGATTATTCATGAGAATGGATTTTAGATTTAAGTTTGCAAAGGTAACAACTGCTATCTAATGACGGTTATTGGTGCTTCGGAACTTATTCTTAATCCACGTGGGTCTGTCTATCATTTAGATTTACTTCCGGAAGAGATAGCAGATACTATTATCACTGTTGGGGATCCGGCAAGGGTAGCGAAAGTGTCAAAATATTTTGATCGCATTGATTTCAGGCAGCAGAATCGTGAATTTGTTACCCATACCGGCTACGTGGGTGAAAAACAATTGACAGTAATATCAACAGGTATAGGCACCGATAATATTGATATTGTGGTGAATGAACTTGATGCTCTGGTTAATATCGATTTAAGCAATCGCATTGTAAAAAGTAAAACAAAATCACTCAAATTTATCCGTATTGGCACCTCGGGTTCGTTGCAACACGATTTACCCGTTGACTCGTTTGTAGCTTCCCGGTATGCAATAGGCATGGATAACCTTATGAATTTTTATGAATTTTCTAATAATGTTTATGAAAAAGAGATGCTGATTGCTTTTCATAACCATGTGCAGGAAAAGCACATCGCTTTTACTCCCTATGTAACAGGTTGTTCTCCTTTCTTAATTTCCAAATTTGAAACGGAATTTAAACAAGGAATTACTGTTACCTGTCCCGGTTTTTACGGCCCACAAGGCAGGATGTTAAGGGGTTCTCTGATTTTTAATGATTTACTCAGCACGCTCTCCGTATTCTCTTTTTCAGGATGGCCCATTACTAATTTTGAAATGGAAACTTCAGGTTTATATGGATTGGCAAGGCTTCTTGGGCATGAAGCGCTTTCATTAAGCGCTATAGTTGCTAACCGTATAGAAAAACAGTTTAGCAACAATGCGGAAGGCACCATTGATAAATTGATCCGCGTAGCATTGGAAAAAATAACCAGTGATTAGCATAAATTGTACTGAACGAACGTTTGCAATTTATCAGAACCTCTTCCTTTATGCGACTCACGGTAAGATGTTTTATTTTTGAATTGCAATGCGATTACAACTTCCACTGCTTATAGCAATTTTTTCCCTGTTGCATCTGACACAAATGTATGCTCAGGAGCGTCCGCTTATTCAATATAGCGGTATTGTTATGTCAATAGATACCAACCATATTCCCGTATCGTTTGCCAGCGTCTATAACCGGAGCATCAACATAGGTACTATTGCAAATTATGAAGGTTTCTTTTCTTTTGCGGCTCATATAGGAGATACCATTGAAATAAGTTCTGTTGGCTACAGGAAAGGAATAGTGATAGTGCCTGAAATTCCAAATAACCAAAGTTTCACCGCTCTTATTTTTCTTAAAAAGGAGGTGCAAACTCTTCCCGAAACTAGTGTATACCCCTGGTTTTCAAAGGATCAATTCCGCGATGCATTCGTTCACATGAATATACCGGATGATGATCTTGAGCGGGCCCGAAAAAATCTTGATCCAAACCGATTAGGGGAATTGGCAGCCAATCTCAGAGATCCGAATATCAATGCAGGTAAAGTATTATCTGATAATTCTTATACCTATTATTATCAGGGTCAGGTACGTCCACAGCCTATTCTGTCACCACTTGCATGGCTTCAGTTTTTTAATATGCTGAAGAGTGGTTCTTTAAAAAAGCAATAGAACGATCTCAAATTTTTCCTTTTTGTATTTCCTTTAGATAAAACGGTGCAGGAACTGCATTATCGACGGCAGGTAATGATTTTAAATAAGCGTACAATGCTTTCATGTCTTCATCTGTTAATTAATTTATTCAATTCCAGGGCATGGTGGCAATATTTGTCTTCCGTCACTTAATAAAATAAAACATATTTGAACCATATAAAAAAACTCCACTGCGTATAGACAGTGGAGCTAAGGTCAATTGTCCGATTGACCAGACCGGATATCCTCAACAAATAATTTCCGGCATTGGTATTCTACCCTTAAAAGAAAACCGTCATCAAGACATTCTCACCACTTTGTGGTTTAATTGTTTTCAGAATTAAAAACATTTGTGGCTGTTTTATGACAGATTTCCAAAAAAAAGGCAGAAGCCATGATCTCCTGCCCTTTTCACTAAATGCCACTACTAATACTAATAATCCTGGCTGAATGAATTTTGCAATCAGCTCATAATTTTCCCTCAAAGTTGCGAACCTGATCTTCAGCAACCTTATTGGTACTGTGATACAAACCTGATTCTCCTGATTTTTGCTTCACAGGAATAGGTTGCACACCTTGATACAGATGCGATGGACGAGGAGATGTAAATGGTTTAGAGGTGGGTTCCGCATTTAGGATTGCGTCATCGGCCTTTTGACATGAAGTAAGTCCTGCCATAGTACAGGAAATAATGATAGCTACAGCTATCTGTTTAATACTTGTTTTCATAATAGATAAATATTTTTTTGAATAAATTATAAGCGCAAATATACAGGCAGCACCAGGCGGATGCAATTACCCTTTTGGGGGATTCAGATTGAAGATGGGGCTTAAAAATTTACAACGAGCCGTAAATTTATTCTTCGGGAAGTAAGATAGTTAGGAACAGCAAACACAGCATTGTCAGTGGTTTTAACCCATGAATAAGAAATTTCATTTGAGACACCGAACAAATTAAACACTTCCAAATCTATCCAGGAAGATTTGAAATTGTGCCATAATTTACTTTGTAGATTTTTTTCCTTCTTGCCATCCAGCAATAAATAGGAAAATCCAATATCTACCCTACGGTAAGGTGATAACCGTAATGTATCTCTGTCCCGAAAATGGTCGGGGGGACCAGTTGGCAAGCCAGTACCAAAAAGCACACTTAAATGCACTTTAAAATTTTCATTTCCTGGAATATAATCCTGGAAGAACATTCCGAAATTAATCCGCTGATCACTGGGTCTTGGAATGTAGCCCGGGTGTACAATTGTGGTATCAGTAGTAATATCGTGGACAGAATTATTTTCATTAAACGTAGTGTCGAATGTAAAACTGTAATCGAAATCATCTATTAGATTTTCTTTTGTCTTTAACCATGAAATCGAGATCCACGATTCGGCATCCTTTACAAAATCACCATTCAACCGCAGGTCAATGCCTTCAGCAAATCCCGTTGCATCATTCAATCCATAATAGCGAATACGAACGTTATCCAGCTCATATGGATTTAAATCAGTGAGCTTCTTAAAATAAATTTCTGAAACAAACTTAAAAGGGCGGTCCCATATTTTGAAATTATAGTCTGTTCCTACCACAAACTGAACAGATCGCTGGGCAAGCACGCCAGGATGAATATTTCCGTACAGATCTACCAGTTCCCTTAGAAATGGCGGCTGATCATAAACTCCTACTGAAGCACGAAATACCAGATCATGTTTCCACCGGGGCTGGTACGACACTTGTGCACGGGGGCTTATTAGAAATTGCCGGTTAAAATCCCAATAGGTGAACCTGGCTCCTGCATTCAGAATAAAATCTTTCTCTGCATTTAAAGTCCATGCATCCTGCAAATAGCCGCTATATCGAAAGCTGGTAATGTTAAAGGTATTTCGAATCACATTTTGAAGAAACACACTTGAAGTAGAGTAGGGAAGTGAATAGCCTGCTGAATCAATATGAGACCATTCACTCAGGTTATAGCTGTTCTCTTCTCGGTTTATTCCCAATCCCCATTGAACATAGTGATTTGCGCTGGTATAAAAGCCTTTATGCTCCAGCTTTACAACGGAAGCATCTAAAAAATCCCTGCCCCATTCCTGGTCTCCACCTACGCCGAGGCTAAACAACACATTTCCGAATCCACTGCTGCCAAAACTATTATTAACCAATCCTAAAAAATATTCACCGAGAATATCATAGGTTTCATCTTCTCTGTCCTTATAAGCAGAAGCAAGAAATTTAAGATGTAGATTTTTTACCGGTTTATAATTGAGGGCGATACCACCCATTGCATTTGTATATCGATCTATTTCCTGTCCATCAAAAAAGACCCGGAGCCGTAACGTGGTTTTTATGGTTCCAAAAGTAGTGACCTGGCTATCCGGAACGAATTGATATGTATTGCCTGAATAATTTGCAATTCCCTCCAGTGAAATCTTATCTGAAATATCATACGTTAGATAAGTTTGAAAATCAGAAAATGAGGGGTGGTAATCTCCTTTTGTAGGTAATGAGTTTAACAGATACTGATTGGATTTATACCGTGCACCTATAAGCAGCGTGAAGCGTTGATCTTTTGAAGCTTCCTCCAAAGTTAAACTTCCACCCAATAAACTTATAGATGCAGATCCTCCAAACCGCACTGGTTTTTTATAGTCTACATCCAGCACACTGGACATCTTATCTCCGTATTTGGATTGAAACCCACCGGCAGAAAATTGCAGCGAGCTTACCAGATCCGGATTAATAAAACTCAAACCTTCCTGTTGCCCGGAGCGGGTAAGATATGGACGGTAAATTTCAAAGTCATTGACGTACACTAAATTTTCATCAAAATTTCCTCCCCTTACTGAATATTGGGAAGAGAGCTCATTATTAGATTGCGCACCAAGAACTTTTAGAATTGCTTCGACACCTCCTGAAGCCGAAGGAAGCGCTGCAAAGTTTTTTGGATCAATTTTTACCATACCCGCCTGATCACGTATTTCCTGATTCTGAACGGTAACGTCATTGATTATGATTGGCTTCGAAACCATTATTACATAAAGCGGGTAACGCTGACCGGGATTTAAATGGACTAACTTTTCATAGTTTTCAAAACCGACAAAAGAAAAAGTGACCGTAACATTTTTATCGGAAGGAATTTCTATTTCATAATCCCCTGTTTCATTCGATAAAAAAATATTCCCCGTAGAGGAAAGCTTTATAGACACGGACTTAAGGGGCATATTTACTTCATCCCGTATATTTCCATAAAGGGTAGCAATCTGGCAATAGGTGCACAGAGGTATACTTATCATTATAAAAAAAAATATAAATTTTTGCATCATCAGCTAAACGTCGGTTAAACTACCGTATTACTTCTGCGGGCATTTTTCAAAAGACCAATAGTTTCAGCCGGATGAGGAGAATTGAAAACCGTATTTCCTGCCACGAGCACATCAGCACCGGCTTCTATCAATATACCAGCATTGTCGAGATCAACCCCTCCATCAATCTCAATTTTGGCCATTGATTTTCGGGAGAGAATTAAACTTTTTAGCTGTGATAGCTTCCAAAGTGTATTTGGAATAAATTTTTGTCCTCCATAACCAGGGTTAACGGACATTAAGCACACCAGGTCAATATCGGTTATTACATCTTGAAGTAAAACTACAGGGGAATGTGGGTTAATGGCCACTCCGGCTAAAATGCCATTTTCTTTAATGAACGAAATGGTGCGATGAAGATGAATACATGCTTCAAGGTGAACACTTATCAGATTAGCACCGGATTTAGCAAATTCTTCTATATATTTTTCCGGCTCTGCAATCATCAGATGCACATCAAGGGGTTTACGGGAAAACTTTTTAATGGCTTTTAAAACCGGAAAGCCAAACGATATATTCGGAACAAACCTTCCATCCATAATATCGCAGTGGATCCAATCGGCCGCGCTTTCATTAAGCATATTAACTTCGTCCTGTAAATTGCCAAAGTCTGCAGATAAAATAGAGGGTGCCACCAATGCATTCATGCGCCGAAGATAAGTGGAAATTTGATGACCAATGACTGGCCAAATGCAGATCAAAAGCATTTCGCTGGTTGCAAAAAGAAGTATAACCCAAGCTTCTGAGCACATAATCGTTGCCCTAAAATAAAAAAGCCGCCCCGGTAAAGAGACGGCTTTTAATTATTTTTTTGTATTAGCCCAGGTATGTTTTTAAAGTACGGGCTGTTTTTAATTTACGCATTCTGCGTATAGCCTTCTCTTTGATCTGCCTGACACGCTCACGGGTCAAAGCAAACCGTTGCCCTATCTCATCAAGATTCATAGGCTGTTCCCCATTCACACCAAAAAAACAGCTTACAATATCTGCATCTCTCTTATTCATTGCGGAGAGAACACGTTTAATATCCCGCTTTAATGATTCACTGTAAAGATCATCTACAACCCCTTTGGAATGGTTGTCTTCATAAAATTCAATCATTGTGCCTTCTTCATTCTCCTTAATAGGAGCATCCATAGAAAGGTGTTTTCCGGAACCCTTCATCATATCCATTATATCTTTAACCGTCACATTCATAATGTCGGCTAACTCTTCCTGGCTGGGCTCCCGCTCATTTTGTTGCTCAAAATGAATCATAGCTTTATTCAGCTTGCTTAATGATCCTACCTTATTTAAAGGTAAGCGAACCATTCTGGACTGCTCTACCAAAGCTTGTAAGATAGATTGCCTGATCCACCATACTGCATATGAAATAAATTTGAAACCTTTGGATTCATCAAAACGCTGCGCCGCTTTAATCAAGCCTATATTTCCTTCATTTATCAGGTCACTTAAAGATAATCCCTGATGCTGATATTGCTTAGCCACTGAAACCACAAAGCGCAGATTTGCTTTTGTCATTTTTTCCAATGCATCCTGATCACCTGCTTTTATTTTACGTGCCAGTTCCACTTCTTCTTCAGGAGTAATTAAGGACATTTTACCAATCTCCTGAAGATACCGTTCAAGGGAATCATTATCACGCGCGGTGATTTGTTGTGTAATTTTTAACTGCCTCATTTAATGGGTATTATTTATAAAAATTAAATACAATCACAGACTGAATTTAGTTCGGAACTGTAAATTTGATCTGAGACGAATCAAAAATCTTACCGAAGTTTGACAATAGGCTGCCTTGCAGAAATTATGACGATAATAGGACGCGATGCTTGAATTTGAGATAGAATTTGGATCCGTCATCAAAAAATCAATATGATGCATTTTAATTTTGTGATTGCTTGTCAAGCAGCGCTTTTCTGGAAAGCTTGAATTTGCCTGTTTTCTTGTCTACCTCCAGCAATTTTACTTTGATAGTATCGCCAACATTTAAAACTCCATCCAGATTTTCGAGACGTTTATATGATATTTCAGATATGTGCAACAGACCTTCCTTGCCAGGTAAGAATTCAACAAATGCACCGTAAGGCATGATCGATTTTACAGTTGCTTCATATACTTCTCCGGCCTGTGGAACAGCAATTATACCCCTGATACGGTTAATCGCTTTGTCAATAGATTCTTTATTGGCAGAGGAAATTAAGATTTCACCCTCCTCACCGATTTCCGTTATATTGATGACAGTTGCTGTCTCCCGCTGCATTTCCTGGATCACCTTACCACCAGGACCAATGATTGCGCCTATAAATTCACGTGGAATCATAATCTTCACAATTCTGGGTGCATGGGACTTATAATCCTCCCGGGGCTCAGGAATGCAATCATTCAGGATGCCTAAGATGTGCAACCGTCCTTCTTTAGCCTGTTCTAATGCAAGTGCCATGGTTTCGTAAGACAATCCAAGAACTTTAATATCCATTTGACAACCACAAATCCCTTTTGCCGTTCCCGTTACTTTAAAGTCCATATCGCCCAGGTGATCTTCATCCCCAAGAATATCAGAAAGAATTGCAACTTTTCCATCATTACGGGTAATTAAACCCATTGCAATCCCGGATACATGACTTTTCATCTTGACACCAGCATCATAAAGGGCAAGTGAACCAGCGCAAACCGTTGCCATTGACGATGAGCCATTGGACTCAAGAATATCAGAAACCACCCGGATGGTATAAGGGTTGTTATCACCGGAAGGAAGCATATGCTTTAAAGAACGCATGGCAAGATTCCCATGACCTACCTCTCTCCTGCCAGGTCCGCGGTTCGGCTTTACTTCTCCGGTAGAAAAAGATGGGAAATTATAATGAAGAATAAACTTCTGATATATTACTTCCGTAGCTTTATCAAGCATTAATTCATCAAGCTTGGTTCCTAAAGTTACAGTGGTCAATGATTGGGTTTCTCCCCTTGTAAAAATTGCGGAACCGTGCGCGGAAGGCAAATAATCTAGTTCTGCCCAGATGGGTCGTATTTCATTGGTTTTCCGACCGTCTAAACGTATACCTTCATCCAGAATTAAATTCCGAACCACTTCGTATTCCAGGTCTCCGTAATATTTTTTTCCTAACTTTTTTTCATTATCGCCTTCCCATGTTTCCATCATGGCTTTCAGGTCCTCTTTTAAGGAATTGAAAGCAGCTTTGCGTTCTGTTTTACCCAACCCTTTCCTTGCAATATTGTTTAGCTTTTCTGAAAAAGAGCTATAAATTTTTTGTTTAATATCCTCACTTTGAGGGGGTTTTTTATACTCACGTGCCGGTTTTTTCCCTCCGCATAGCTCCAAAAGCTCCATTTGTGCCTTACAATGCGCCTGTACCGCCTGATGACCGACACGGATCGCTTCCAGGAGATCAGATTCTGATGCTTCCTTACCTTCCCCTTCAACCATTACAATACTTTCCCGGGAAGCCCCTACTATAACATCTAGTTCGGCCTTCTCCATCTCAGACTTTAATGGATTCACGACAAATTTTCCTTCAATCTTACAAACCCTGACCTCGGAAATGGGGCCATTGAAAGGTATATCAGAAACCATTAAAGCAGCGGAAGCAGCAAGAGCAGCAAGTGTATCGGGCATGATGTTCTGATCGGCAGAAATCAGTGAAACCATGACTTGGGTATCAGATAAATAATCTTCAGGAAATAAAGGTCGAAGTACCCTGTCTATTATGCGTGAAATCAAAATTTCATAGTCCGAAAGCCTTGCTTCTCTTCTAAAAAATCCACCTGGAATTCTGCCTGCAGATGCAAACTTTTCCTGATAATCAACAGATAACGGAAAAAAGTCCTGACCTTCTTTGACATCCTTGCTGGAAACTACTGTAGCAAGTAACATACAATTCCCCTGACGGACTAAAACAGATCCATCGGCCTGTGTTGCTAATTTCCCAGTTTCAATCGTGATACTACGACCATCTCCGCTGTCAAATGTTTTTGATATAGCTGTTTTACTCATAGTTATGATCTATTTAAAGCATAAAGCCATCAGGAATAATCCTAACGGCCTAATAAAAAGTATGTGAATTATTTTCTAAGTTTTAATCTCTCGATTATTTGCCTATAAGATGAAAGGTTGGTATCATGGAGATATTTCAGCAGGCGTTTTCGCTGGCCAACCATTTTTAATAATGACCTTGAGGTGTTAAAATCTTTTTTTTGTCCGTCTAAATGTCCGGCTATATCATTTATACGCTCAGTAAGTAAAGCAACTTGTGCTTCTGTTGAGCCGGTATTACTCTCGCTGGCAGCAAAATTTTTAATAACTTCTGCCTTTCTTTCCTTTGTAATGGGCATGGTTGTATTATCTTTTCCTTTATTAAGGGCGCAAATATAGCAATTATTTGTTACAGAGGTACCTATTTTGAAAGCGCAAACACATCTGCCAAATCCTTCAATCGTTGTTTCAATTCTTTTCGATTCACGATAAAGTCAAGAAAGCCATGTTCCAGTAAAAATTCCGACCGTTGAAACCCTTTGGGTAAATCTTTCTTGATCGTTTCTTTAATCACCCGGGGGCCTGCAAAACCGATTAAAGCATCAGGCTCCGCCATATTTATATCCCCCAACATAGCAAAGGAAGCCGTGACACCTCCTGTTGTCGGATCGGTCATTAAGGAATAATATGGGATTTTTGCATCAGAAAGCTGGGTAAGCTTGGCAGAGGTTTTTGCCAATTGCATAAGTGAAAATGCGGCTTCCATCATCCGTGCTCCTCCTGACTTTGAAATAATGAGCAAGGGAATTCTTTGTTTTACACAGTAATCAATTGCATATGCAATCCGCTGACCCACCACACTACCCATAGAACCCCCTATAAAGTTAAAATTCATACATGCACAGACCAGTTTTTGGTCGCTCACTTTACCGACTCCAACAGAAATTGCCTCACTTACATTAACTTTTTTAGTGGCCTCAAGTCGCTCTTCATATGATTTTAAATCTTTAAACTGAAGAAAGTCCTTCGGCTTCAGTGATTCAAATAAGAGTTTGTAATCGTTATCATCAAAAATAATTTCGAAATATTCTATAGAGTTGATTCTCGGATGATAATTGCAGTTTGGGCACACATATTTATTATCAGTTAAATCTGCTGTAGGTATTGTTTTTTTACAAGCAGGGCAGTTCCACCAAATGCCATCCGGTACTTCCAGTTTTTCTTCCGTACTGGTTGTAATACCTTCCTTATTGCGCTTAAACCAGGCCATTCCTATAGAGTATAGTGATATGAAAAGTAACTATGCAGGAGTAAATTAAATTCCTGAGTTTGGGAAGTTTATCAGGCAAGATCAATCTCCGGGGCCAGATATACATCCTGAATAACATTTAATAATTCAATGCCATCTTTCATTGGCTTTTGAAACGCTTTCCTGCCTGAGATAAGACCAGTTCCTCCTGCCCTTTTATTTACGACAGCAGTAAAAACTGCTTCAGCCATATCAGATGCTCCCCTTGATTCTCCTCCTGAGTTTATAAGACCAGCTCTTCCCATGTAACAGTTGATAACCTGGTAACGGCACAGGTCAATAGGGTGGTCTGTTGTTAAATCCCTGTATACCCTAGGATGGGTTTTACCGAATTTGAGCGCTTCAAATCCTCCGTTATTTGTGGCAAGCTTTTGTTTAATTATATCTGCCTGAATGGTAACCCCAAGGTGATTTGCCTGGCCTGTTAAATCTGCTGCAGTACTATAGTCCACATTATCTTTTTTAAATCCTGTATTTCGCAGGTAGCACCACAGAATGGTCGCCATCCCCATCTCATGTGCTATCGCAAAAGCTTTTGATACTTCCTGAATCTGTCGTGCTGATTCTTCAGATCCAAAATATATGGTGGCTCCTATTGCTGCTGCACCAATATTCCACGCTTCTTTAACGGTACCAAACATGATCTGATCATATTTATTGGGATAGCTTAAGAATTCATTGTGATTGATCTTTACTATGAATGGAATTTTATGTGCGTATTTACGTGATACAGATGCCAGGACACCGTATGTTGAGGCAACAGCGTTACACCCTCCTTCTATAGCCAGTGATACAATATTTTCCGGATCAAAATACATTGGATTGGGTGCAAAGGATGCACCGGCGCTGTGTTCCACGCCCTGGTCTACTGGTAGGACAGAAACATAGCCAGTACCGCCTAACCTACCGTGATTATAGATCATCTGCAAATTGCGTATTACCTGGTTGTTTCTGTTTGTCTGAGTGAATACCTGGTCTATGAAATCCGGGCCCGGAACGTGAAGCAACTGTTTATCTACCGTTGAACAAACGTGACTGAGAAGATATTCCGCCTTATCTTCCAGCAATGAAGTGATGGTGCTTAATGCCATAGCAAATCGTTTAGGTTTGTATGAGTTGCGGCAAATATAGCAAAGTTAGCTTTGCAGGCGGAGTGAAGAGAACCGTATCTGCTACTACACCTTTAATTTTTTATGCAGTTGTAGAAAGTAGGCTGCTGACTTTAACAAACGGCTTCCATACCAGGAAAACATTTCGCCATCAACCAGTAAAACCTTTGATAAGGGCAACATGTTTTGTATTTGCTGAACGTGATTTTCTTTAAATGGATATGGTTCAGAAGAAAGAAAAATGTAGTCCGGTGTGAGATCTGATATTTCCTGTAACTCTATTACCGGATACCGTGTCTTGCCAGAAAAAATATTTTCAAAACCAGCCGTTTTAAGCATGTCATTGATAAAGGTATCTGCACCCACGGTCATATAAGGATTCCGCCAAATAAGATAGCAGATCCTATTTTTATAAGTGGTCTTGTACGGTTGAGGACCCGTTATATTAGAATTTAAATTTTTGAAATGAAACTTTATTTCGGAAACAAGCGATGATGCTTCATGATATTTTTCAACTAGTTTGCCGATTGAAATTATCATTTCATATGCCTCTTCGAGTATCCTGATGTTGCTCATCCAGACAGGAAATTCTTTCATTAACTCCTTTACTTGCTCTTCATTATTTTCTTCTTTATTTCCAATAATGAGATCCGGATAGAGAGATTTTACTTTTTCGAGGTTAATGTCTTTTGTACCACCGATTTTAATTCTCGATTTAGTTTTTTCTTTTGGGCGGATACAAAATTTTGTAACGCCAATAATTTCCTCGTTTAATCCAAGGTCGAAAAGCAATTCGCTTTGGGAAGGTACCAGGGATATAATTCGTTTGGGAGGAAAAGAGAGTAGAACATCCCGCCTAAGCTGATCGGTAAAAATCATTTTAAATACGGTAATAAATTCGCAATCTTATATAAACATTATTAAGGAGGTCAATTTCACTAGTTACAAATTCAGAGGATGGTACTTATTCGTATTCTAAAATTTATTTCAAATATAACCCTACAATTGCCAGCATGAGGGTTACAAAAATCCAAAGTCCCATTTAATGGTGTCGGTCTTATTTTCTGCAAAACATTCGTCTTATTACTCACTCCCTTATCTATTTTTGATTCTACAGACTGTACCAAAGTTTTTAACTTTTCATTTACCAGGTGTTACAAAAGCGCGTTAAACAATTTAATTTCGAATAACAGCATTTCTATAAGCATAATAATTAGATAAAGCAATGTCCTAAGATTCTATCTGTTAAAAAATAAAGCCGCCCCGAAATGCGGGACGACCTTATTTTAACATTTATATTATTTTTCAATCATAAATTTCGCAAAGGTTTTACCACTTCCGTTTTGCAGTTGCATTACATACAACCCGTTGTTGAGCTTGTTTAAATCAAGCGCATAAGAATTTTCCCCCTCAAAGGCGTGAACGGAAGATTGAGACACTAATCTTCCTACCATATCAACAATATAAATTGAAATGTCTGAGGATTTTAGTACGCTGAATTTTACATTCATAGTATTCTGAACAGGATTAGGATACAATGACAGCGAACCCTCTTCAATCCCGCTTATGGCAATGTTAGGATCCAAACGGAAAGTGCTGCTGCTTATGGCACAATTAAGGGTATAGCATTTAGTATTACTGTAAGCACCGCTATAGCCGTAGACATAAGCTTTATAGGTCCCTATAGTACTCGTGTTATAGATAATAGTTTCAGAGGTTGTTCCACCATTCTGCGATGTAGATAAAAGCGAACCTGTAGGGCTATATAATTTAAGATCGTAGTCTCCGGGTAAAGTTGTTAAGGTCACCTTAATATTCTTTTGTGTGCTGTTGTTTGCAAAAGAAAAATAATCATAATCCGTCGAGGTACTGATCTGGGAGGTAATATTGGTATTTACCGGAATGGCAGCAGCCGTAGCCAATGTGTTGTTCGATTCATATGATTCCGTGCAGCTTCCGCCGGATCCCTGCTGAATATTTAATGTATAATCTTCCACTTCTCCATAATCGAAACTGCCGCAGGAAGGCGGTGCAGAATTATAATGCATGCTCACGCGCATCCTGGTAGTTCCAATAGAAGCGGTAGAAGGAACTGAAATAGTTGCTGTTAAATTTCCTGTGCTGCTCGAGCTGGTCGAATATGCTGTTTCACCAGCGTCTGCAAAATCACCATCACGGTTCCAGTCAATAAATACAGACCAATATTCCGTATAGGTGCCACCACTCATACCTGCACTAAAAGTAAGCGTATAGCTGGAGCTTGTAGATACATTTGTAGTCAGGGAAGTTGCGTTATAATAACCCCCTGCGTCGGCGCCTGATGTCCTGCTGATAGATCCTAATAATATGTAATCAATCCATTCGTAAGAATTGGTAGTACCGTTCGAAGCACAATAGCTTCCACCACCGCTGGAGGAAGTAGTGAACGTTGCAGAAGCAGAGTAAGCAGAGCTTCCCGAGGAACATACTGTTTGCACCTGGAACTCATATTGAGTACTGGCAGTTAAAAAACTTACTGCTTTCGAATTTGTGGTAGATGTAGTAGAAGTCCATGTGCTGGTTCCGGTCGGGCGGTATTGAATATTGTAGCTTGTAGCACCACTAACTGATATCCAGTTAAGAGTTGCAGAAGAAGTGGTAATGGATGTGGCACTTAGCCCTGAAGGTGTACCGCATGAGCCTCCGCTCGGAGGCGTGCAGCCCAGCGAGGTAGTAATACTATAGCGTGCACCTCCCGAAGCAAAAAGAGAATTCATCCTGGAGCTTTGTCCGGAAGTAAACATATTCATGCAATTATCATCCGTATAATCCATGTAATTCATAAACATTACTCCCGGAGAACTTGCGGTACATGCATCGGTATGAGGATACGCAGGACAACCATAATTTTCACCTGCCTGGTTAGGAGTATCTCCAACATTATCTGTTCCGGTACAAGCGCCACCATCATCTCCCCAAATATGATTTAAGTTCAGCCAGTGACCTACTTCATGAGTTGCTGTTCTGCCTAAGTTGTAAGGCGCTCCGCTACTGGGGGATGCAATACTTCCGATAGCACTATATAGAATCACAACACCATCGGTAGAAGAAGCACCACCAGGAAATTGGGCATAACCTAATAATCCACCGCCAAGATTACAAACCCAGAGGTTTAGATAAGAGCCTGCTGCCCATGCATCATCACCGCCATTTGCCGAATGCTTTACATTGTCGTTTTGCGAAAAGGAGGTCACTGAGGTTGACTTGTGTATTATTCCCGTAGTGGCATTACCATTAGGATCTCTTTGAGCAAGGCAGAATTGTACGTTTGTATTGACTGCTGTTGACTGCCATACCGATGGTGTATTGCCAGCATCAGAATTGGTTCGTGCATAGTCCTGGTTAAGCTGGCTTATTTGCGCCTGTACCTGGGCATCCGAAATATTCTGTGATGAAGTATTATAAACCACGTGCACAACAACGGGAATGGTAACTATGGTTCTGGCCTCAGAAGGATGCGCAGCCATATAAATTTGTGTGAAATTTTCTATATCCTGCATACGCTGACTCAAGGCAGGATCCTGCTGCTTTAACCATTCCAGGTGTTCCACTGTACCGCAAGTGCGATGTGGAGTTTGAGCTGACAGTGTGCTGCTCCCGGCAAATAAAATTGCTAAAAAGAGTAAATAGATTTTCATCATGGGAAGTTTGATTTGAAGGTTGATAAACGGTGAGAACTGAACTCTAAAAGAAAGAAATTGAACGCATAACTCCAAATATTAATAATAAACCTTAAAGAGGTAATCTTTAAAATCACAACATTCAAAAGAGGTAATAAGTGCCTAGACAAAGTGAACCAGGAATGAAGTATTATCTGATCAATTATTTGCAATTGCACGGATAATATCGCTTTTGGTTACAATGTGCATATTGTTTAATCCATCAGGAATTATCACGGCGCCTGCTTCCTTATTGATGATGCCTGATAATTTATCCAGGGGAGTATCGCTGGTAAGAACAGGAAGCGGAGCATCCATCACACTTTCCACTGCAAATGATTTAATCTCATGGTTACTGAGCAACTTCATCAGCAATCCGGATTCATTTATAGAACCCACCATTTTGCTATCTTCTAAAACAGGAAGCTGATCGATATCATATTTCTGCATTAAAGCAATTGCTTCTGTAACAGTCTGATTATGGCGAACGGAGATCAATTGCTGACTGTTTTTTGATTCTACAATATCGCGTGCTGTTTTTACTTCCAGAAACCCGCGCTCGCGCATCCATTCATCATTGTAGATTTTAGCAATATAACGGCTTCCATGGTCAGGAAAAATAACCACCACAACGTCTGATGGCTTTAAGCGGTCTTTTAATTGCATTAAACCCGCAAGCGCGGATCCGCAGGAATAGCCTACAAAGATTCCCTCTTTACGGGTAATCTCACGGGCCATCAGTGCGGCGTCTTTATCGGTCACTTTTTCAAAGTGGTCAATAACGCTGAAATCATAATTTTTAGGAATGAGGTCTTCCCCAATTCCCTCGGTGATATAGGGGTAAATTTCATTCGGATCCAAAACCCCGGTTTCATGATATTTCTTAAGTGCAGATCCATAGGTATCAATTGCCCAAACCTGTATGCGCTTATTTTTTTCCTTCAGAAATTTTCCAATACCGCTTATGGTTCCGCCCGTACCAGCACCAGAAACAAAATGCGTTATCTTACCCTCTGTCTGTTCCCATATTTCGGGGGCAGTAGTTTCATAATGCGCCTGCCTGTTAGTTAAATTATCGTATTGGTTTGGATACCACGAATCCAGAGTTTCTTCAGAAAGCCTTCTTGAAACCGAATAATAGGACCGCGGATCTTCCGGCTCTACATTGGTTGGACAAACAATCACTTCGGCACCAACAGCACGAAGAATATCGGCTTTTTCTTTTGATTGCTTATCAGTAGTGGTAAAAATACATTTATATCCTTTCGCAATAGCTGCTAATGCAAGCCCCATTCCTGTGTTACCGGACGTACCTTCTATGATCGTTCCTCCTGGCTCCAGCCAGCCCTTTTTTTCGGCTTCATCTATCATTTTTAACGCAATCCGGTCTTTAATTGAATTGCCGGGATTAAATGATTCTACTTTGGCAAGCACTGTAGCCTGAATGCCTTTGGTTACCTTATGTAGTTTAACCAATGGCGTATTGCCAATAGTTTCTATGATGTGGTTGTAAAACATACAGCAAAGGTAACCATGAATCGCAAGAACAATATAGATACGGCAACAGGTAGATTATTTTGAATTATAAAATAATCAGGGCATGATTAAATTGTAGCGCTTTAGTCAGAATGTAAAGAGAAATAACCATTGCTAACTGTAATAATGTTGTTCATTTCATATCAATTACCATATGCCACAATTTTCAATGAAATCTTTCCGATCATAAAATAATTCAGCCCTGTGAAGATTACAGGGCTGACCTATTCATTCTTAATAAAAATTATTGTATCACTAAAGAAGAGTGCAATTCTTCATTTCCGGCTTTTACATTTATAAAGTACACGCCTGAATTTACATCTGTGAGAGAGATATTTTGCTCACGGCTTCCATCAGCAATCGTTGTGCTTGATTGATATATTACCTGGCCCACTACGTTCTGTACGGTAACATCAAAATTCATATTGCTAACCATACCAGAAAAGCTTACTGTGAAGTTGCCATTGCTCGGGTTTGGATAAATATTTATGGAGCTATTTGCAGCATTGGCAAGACGGAAGTAATTGGTCTGCCAGGTTGCTGTATTTCCGTAAGCAGAAGAATCCGATTCTGAACAGCGGCTAGCAACCTGTGCCTCATAATCCTGTGCAGGTAACAGCCCGGTTAAATCCATATGGCTTTCAGTGGGATGCATATAGATCCAATCTGTAGCTCCGGCAGCCCTGTAGCGAAAAGAATAATCCATTGCACCTGCCACATCTCCCCATTCCAGAGAAGAGGTACTAACGCCAATTACTGAAACAAAAAAGGATGTAGGGGTCTCGCATGCTGCCATTGAGCTAGAATCCGTAGATGCAGTAATGGGATTCCAGGAGCTTTTATCACCGCTGGTGCAAATTGCTCTAACACCAAGATCAAAGTCATGCCCTGACTTCAAGCCGGTAAACGTATAACTAAGAGAACCATCGGTGATATCTACAGGCTGGGGATAGCGCTGGCTGTTGTGCAATTTGCCGGTTACCTGGTAGTATGCAGCAGTTGAAACCGAATTCCAGCTAAGGGTGAAACCATCAGAAGTAACATTCGTAATGATCAATCCTTTAGGAGCAGGATTAATCCTGATATTGTTAGGACTAGGTGTTCCAATTAGTGATGGATTAGATGATACCACGCGGATTTTATAATCACTCCCTGTTGGCATGCCTTGAGGAATATTAGCAGTAATGGTACCGGAGTTAGTGGAAGATAAAGAGCCGATTGCTATCTCTGAATCAAAATTTCCTTTTTTATCGGAAAGCTGGGCCGTAAATACGTTTCCGGAGTTCATAACCGAGTCAACAGTAAATGAGACTTTAACCACATCTCCCCCGCAAAAAGGTCCGCCGGTAACAGACGATGTAGTAATGGAATTAGCTGCACAGAAATAAGAGCTCAGGCAGGTGACTGTAATTAAAAGTAACAGGTTTTTCATGTTTCAAATTTTAGTTTAATAAAAAAATTATTTTAAAAGATTAAATAATAGAATGAAATAAAAGCACGTAACAATTAAATTAAAAAAGTATTTTATAGATTACAGTATAGCAACCCTTTAATAAGAGTTGCTATACCGGCCAAATTTATTTTATAATAATAGAAGAGTTATATTCTTCATTTAGGGAAACAATTTTTACAAAATACATCCCGGATGCTATATTGTCTAATTTAATGCTCTCCTTATTCAGCCCTGAAACAATTGACTTCGTTTCATGATAAACTATTTGTCCAAACACATTCTGCACATATATATCCATTTTGCTGTTCCCATTGGAATTATTGAAATTAAGAGAGAATGCCCCATTAGATAGATTGGGATACACCACCAGGTAAGATCCGTCGGAGTTTCCGGCAAGACGGAAATACATCGTTTGCCATGTAGCGGTATTACCATATGTAGAGGAATCAGAAGATGAACACCGCGTTGCTACTTGTGCTTCATAGTCCTGTGCCGGTAATAAGCCGGTTAAATGGATCGTGCTTACTGTAGGGTGCTTATAGGTCCAGGTAGACGTGTTAGTTGCGCGGTACCGGAAAGAATAATCCATTGCGCAAGTTGCATCCGGCCAGTCAAGATCACTGGTTGTAGTGCCTATAACAGATACAAAGAGATTACCCGGTACAGGACAAGCAATAGTAGAGGCAGTAGCTGCCGAATAGGAACTGTTGGAACCGGTTGGGCACTTTGCCCGCACATCAAATTCATAGCTGGTGCTGGATTGTAGACCCGTGAAGGTATAACCCAGACCAGTAGTGTTTACCGCACTTGAAAATGATCCTCCGTTTGTTTTCTTATAACGAACATCATAGCTAGTGGCTGTAGAAACGGAGCTCCAGTTCAAGGTAGCCGAGCATGCAGTAATATTTGTAACTGTTAAATCCTTGGGAGAAGGATTTATCTTAAAAGAGTTTGGTGAAGGCGTGCCAATTACGGAGGGATTACTGGATACTACACGAATCTGGTATTTACTTCCAGTATTCGTGTTCATTGGAATAGTAGCTGTAATGGTACCCGATGTGGTGCCTGCAATGCTGCCAATATCTACCGGAGAACCAAACTTCCCGGATTTATCAGAAAGTTGTGCGGTAAAAACATTGCCCGATTTCGCCGGGGCATCAACGGTATAGCTTACGTCCACCATTTCGCCGCCGCATAAGGGTGTGCCCTTAATTTTTTGCGTGGTAATAGTAGTAAGCGCTGCCCACGAAAATGAATACAGGCAAACGCAGGTTATCAATAGGAAAATTTTTTTCATGTTGTATTTTTTAATGTTGCAGAGTTGTTTTTAGGAAGTATCAAAAGTAGAAAGAAATTGATGACAGCAATAAAAAAAGATTTTATTTTTTATCATTAAACCATACCAGTTTTTTTATGTCTAAGCTTGTTTTCATTAGTGCCTCGTGAGTTGAATGCGGAGAAGTATATTTTAATTATACTGAATAAAAGATAAAGAGATGAAAGTGTATGTTCCATAATTTCTAGTTGGATAACACTAATTTTGCATCATCCATTTAGATTACCCTAAAAAACAATGCCTTTTAGTTTTATTTCTTTGGTCTGTAAGTTGCATGGGGTAATGTTTATACTAAAATTCTATAAATTAAAATTCCTTTAATGGTATCTTCTTTACGGTGGTGTCTGACTGTTATTATTATTTACACTTTTATTGAAAAATCTTCTGCACAGTTTCAATACATTTCACCTGTACCGGGAAGTATTTACCATAATCCTTCCACAAACATCATTTTAAAAAATGGTAATTTAATTGATAGCCTGTCCTTAACCCCCGGCTTATTTACTGTGGTTGGTTCTGTGAGCGGAGTTCATTCCATACGGGTTACTTTGTCTGATGACCAACAGACCATAGTCGCATATCCTGCAACCTACTTTGCAGACAGTGAAACAGTAAATGTTTCTGTTGCGACAGGCATAAAAACTTCAACCGGGTTGGTTCTGAGAGATACTGCCTTCCAGTTTCAAACGCATCCTGATTACTATTTTAACAGAGGCTATGGAAAAAGATCTTATGATTTGGATGGGGAAATTCCGCATAAAGCATATTTACCAGTTGACACAAGAACGGATTCTTCTGAAATCCCCTTGCCGCAATTTCTAATTACTGATAATGGAAACGAATATCCTTCCAGGGTCTTTTACTACAATTTTAAATCCAGCGGCGAGCAGGACACCACCGATGACTATCAATTCAAAACCATTTTAAATGACAATGGTGACTCTGTTTATGCATCCTATGATAACAATACCGGTATCGACTTCAAATTAAATAACAACGGATACCTGACCTTTTTTAATGGGTACGACAGTTCATTTCAAATGATGGATTCTTCATATCACCTCATTGATAGCTTTTTCGCCGGCAATGGATATTATGCGGATGGCCATGACTTTCAAATTTTTCCCGACGGGCATAGCTACTTACTTGCTTACGATGAACAAATAATTGATATGAGCAAGGTGGTGAACAACGGAATAGATACTGCACACGTTACCGGTCTGATATTACAGGAGCTGGACAAGAAAAAGCAGGTTGTTTTTGAATGGAGAAGCTGGGATCACTTCGATATCCGGGATTCTTATGAACTTTTACATAACCACGCTGATATTGATTTGGTACACGGGAATTCCATTGAACTGGAACAGGATGGCAATATCCTTCTCTCATCACGCCACTTGAGTGAAGTGACTAAGATTAACCATGCTACAGGTGAAACTATCTGGCGCTTCGGCGGAAAGAACAATCAATTTGCTTTTATTAATGACCCCGATTCCATCCCTTTCTATTACCAGCACGATGCCAGGCAGCTTGCTAACGGTCATATCACACTATTCAACAATAATAAGCAGGAAGGTATACCCGCCTCTGTAAAAGAATATGCTCTTGATGAAATTAATAAAACGGCCATGCTGGTCTGGTCTTACGTTCATCCCAGCCTCGACAGCGGCGCCATTATCATTAGCAATGCAATGGGTAATGCGCAGCGGTTACCAAATGGCAATACATTTATTTGCTGGGGTTATTTTATCAAGACTGCCCAGGTATCTTATCCGAATTTTACCGAAGTCGATTCACTCGGTAATATTGTATGGGAATTCCGGTTTACCGGGAATGAGAATTACATCTCCTACAGGGCTTTTAAATTCGACTGGAAGCCTTGTGGATTGCCGGTACCTGCATCACTGGTAGTCAATAGTGTTACCTATAATTCAGCTGGCCTGAGCTGGGCGGTCCCCTCCTTTGCCAGTAACTACGAAGTGGACTATAAGGAAAGTGCTGCTGCAGACTGGATTGTGTTAACCACTTTCAACAATAGCTACTTGCTTACCAGCCTCGTGCCCGAAACGCAGTACGACTGGCGGGTGAAAACAATTTGCACTGCAATGAGTGATAGCTCAGATTATACACCCGTTGAGCATTTTAACACCTTATCTACAGGGATTTCTTCGCCGCTGTCAGAAAAATTTTCTTTCTTCCCAAATCCCACCAAAGAAGTCTTGAACCTGGATTACATACTAAATAAAAATAGCCCTGTTAATTGCTTCATTATAAATATGCTTGGAGAAATAGTGTTTAATAAGGCGTGGCATGAAACAGAAGGACATCATCTTTCTATCATCACTTTGCCATATTTGAATAAAGGGATTTACCTAATTGGCTTTAAAACAGAAGGTCAGGAATTCTACAAAAAAGTAATCATTCAATGATCAGAAAGTAGAAGCTGACTTTCAAATGCCCTTTATAATTAATTGTATAATCCAGATTTTAGAGGGAACATTGCGGAAAATTTAGTCATTTTTTAGTAACTAATTACAAATGAAAAAATATTTTTTATTAGGTTTCTTATTAATAAGTTTTTTACATGTTAAAAAAGGTTTTGCCCAGTTTGAATACATTTCTCCCAAACCGAATAGCATATATCATAATACCACTACAAATATTATTCTAAAAAACGGGGCACTTATAGACAGTACCTCACTGTCAGACAGCCTCTTTACGGTTACCGGCACACTCAGCGGAAATCATACAGTTACTTTAATCCTTTCCGACGATAAAAAAACTATATTAATATATACCCAGCTTCCTTTTTCCCAAGGTGAAACTGTAACTGTAACGGTAGATTCTGCAATAAAAAAGCAAACCGGTGAGATCATCGCTGGTACCAGGTTTCAATTTCAAACGCATCCTGCGTTTACTGCTGGCAGACAGGCAGAGATGAAAAATGCTTTGGAAAAAATTTATAGCGATGAGCGTGGACTTAATCAGCTTAAAGTAAACCGGTCACAGTCAGATTCTATACCTCTTCCCCAATATGAGATTACTTCCACCGGAAAAGAATTTACAGGTGATGCTTTCTTCTACAATTTTAAAAGCACAATTCCGGGAGATCAGACTGATGATTACCAGTTCCGAACCATACTTAAAGATAGCGGCGATTCCGTATATGCAGTTCGCAATAATAATGCAGGCATAGATTTTAAGATAAATCATAATGGATATCTTACCTACTATAATGAAGAAGACAGTGGTTTTGAAATGATGGACTCTAATTACCGTGTTATAGATTCATTTTTTGCAGGAAACGGGTACCAGGCAGATAACCATGAATTCCAGATTTTCCCTGACGGTCATTGCTTTTTTCTGAGCTACGATGTACAGGTGCTAAACATGAAATTATATTATCCCAATGGCGATACAGCAGCCAATGTTACCGGAACCATATTACAGGAACTGGATAAAAATAAACATGTAGTTTTTGAATGGAGAAGCTGGGATAACTTTGCCATTAATGATTCTTACATAGATGCTAATAATATACACGACGTAGACCTGGTTCACGGAAATGCTATTGAAATTGATGCAGATAGTAATATTCTTCTCTCATCCCGGCATTTAAGTGAAATCACAAAAATTGATCACAATACTGGAGGAACTATTTGGAGATGGGGTGGCAAAAACAACCAGTTCACGTTTATAAACGATACGGTAAACCGTAACCAGTTTTATTACCAGCACGATATTCGTCGCTTACCTAATGGAAACTATTCTCTTTTTAATAATAATAACACGCAACCCACTCCCTCTTCCGCAAAGGAATATACACTGGATCCTATAAATAAAACTGCTACATTGAAATGGATCTTCATCCGTCCCCCCATTGATGACAAAAAGTTAAACAGCAATGCAATGGGTAATGTGCAGCTACTGCCGAACGGCGATCGTTTTATTTGCTGGGGACTTATTGCACCTACGGACCCGCCAGCGCCAATGCCCAATTTTACAGAAGTGGATTCTCTTGGTAACATTGTGTGGGAATTCCGATTTACAGGCAATGAGGGATATTTTTCTTACCGCGCCTTTAAATTTAACTGGGAACGATGTGGAGCACCGTTGCCCGAATCACTTGCCATTAGCGATATTACCTCAAAATCTGCGAACTTTTCCTGGGGAGTACCTTCTTATGCCTCTCAATTCGAGTTTGATTATAAGACCGATTCCAGCACTGAATGGACCAGCTTCGTAACCGCCGACCATTCCTATTTTTTAACTGATTTGATGCCTGAGACCGTTTATGACTGGCGGATCAGAACGGTATGCACTGTTTTTAATGACAGCTCTGAATATTCCCCGATCCAGAAATTTAATACTATTGCGAGCACTATTTCTCAATCGGCCGGAACGAATTTTTATTTTTATCCAAATCCTGCAAGTGATCGCTTACGGCTGAATTTCGATTTACAAAAAAGCAGCACCGTTACATTCTTTATTTCCAACGTGATTGGGGAAGCTATTTACTCAAAGCAATGGACTGCGAAAGAGGGCTTCAATTCAAATGAGATTTATTTACCCGCACTTTCTTCCGGCATTTATTTTACAAACTTTAAAAGTAATACGGGGGAGGCCCACAAGCAATTAGTTATTAGGTGAATTAAAGAGTCAAATATTTCGGGGCCTAAACCTTTTGCCGGATCTCTCGTAAAAGAGCTTGCACTTTTCAAAATAAATCCACTCTGAATTTGAACCTTATCCATTCATCCGCAGGTGGTTTATACTGCGGAAAGTATTTTATCCAAACACCATTTCTTAACAACCTGTAATCGTAATCATGAAAAAAAAGCGCTCTTTAATAGCTTCCTGTTTATTTGTATGCCTTTCAGTAATTGTTAATGCCCAATTCAATTATATCAGCCCTGTTCCCGGGTCAAAGTATCATTATCCGCAGGAAACAATTATTCTTAAAACCGGTGAAGCCTTTGATGAAAATTCAACTCTGAAAAAAGACATCGTCGAAATCTACGGTTCCAAAAGCGGCAAACACGGGTGGAAGACAATTCTTTCTGAAAATAAAACACTGATCATTAAACCTGAACCGGAATTTGCATGGAATGAAACAGTAACTGTAATCGTCCATAATAATCTTAAAAAGAAAGATGGCACTACCATAACAGGCAACTCTTTTTCTTTCGATATCAGAAATGGAATCTCAACAGAGGAAAGAGAGCGCTATCTCCGGAGCGATAAAGAAATAATACGGGAAGATTTTCCGAATAATATATTACCTGAACAATTACGAACAGGCAATCTGGATTCCATGCCCACCTTTGTTATCAATGTAAATAATAACCCCGCGCATGGACAAATCTTTTATGATAACCAGTCGGATGATGAAAATGATACAAACTCTTTTCCCACCATTATCAATAACAACGGCTCCATAATTTGGGCAAAGGATTTAGGCATGAACGGACACGATTTTAAGATTAATTATAATGGCTATCTCACCTATTATGATCTGGTAAATTTTCAGTGGATCATTATGGATTCAAATTATAACCGGATTGATTCTGTTCAATGCGGAAACGGATATGAATTAGAGACCAACGGCCACGATTGTGTTATCTATCCTGATAAGCATACATTCCTCCTTGCGTATGATGATCAAACTATTGACATGAGCCAGGTAGTCGCGGGGGGGAATTCGGATGCAACCGTAAAAGGCCTGATTGTGCAGGAACTGGACATCAAAAAGAATGTAGTATTTCAATGGAGAAGCTGGGACCACTTCCAAATAACGGATGCCGACTCAAACACTGTGCTCACCGGGCTTACCGTGGATTACGTTCATGGAAACGCAGTGGAGCGCGATAACGACGGCAATATAATGGTCTCCTGCCGCAATCTGTGCGAGATTACTAAAATCAATACCTCTACCGGCGATATTATATGGAGGATGGGCGGAGAAAATAACCAGTTTAAATTTTTGAAGGACAATATTCCGCAGCATTTCAGCTACCAGCATGATATCCGCAGAATCACAAATGGCCATGTTACCCTTTTCAATGATGGAGATTATCTTCCTGTTCAAATATCGAGCGCCAAGGAATATGCATTGGATGAAGTAAATAAGGTTGCCACACTTACCTGGTATTATGAGCATCCGGATATTAATGGCAATCATGTGTACGGACGCGCTTCCGGAAGCACTCAACGCCTGCCCAATGGAAATACCATGATCAGCTGGGGAACGATATATGCCGACCAGGGAATTCCAAATATTACGGAGGTTGATCTCAATAAAAACATTACCTGGGAAATGACTTTCGACGATGGAACTCAAAGAAGTTACCGCACGCATAAGTATGCATGGAATCCCTGCAGCCGCATTACCTCTTACACCATGAATGCCGCACCCGGAAAAACACAAGTGACTTTATCGTGGGGGGATGCCACCGGCGCTACTAAATACAAGGTATACTACCGGATGGCAGGAACCGGCACCTGGATCACTGCAGGAAAAACAAGCAGCACCCAATTGGTTATAAAAAATCTTATAACTTCCACTAAGTATGAATGGAGGGTAAAAACGATCTGCTCCGGCAATGGGACTTCCCATTATTCTGAAACAGCTTCGTTTACTACACTTTCGGCCAGAGAAACAGATCCTCTAAACAGTGGCACTGATTTGCTTGATGCTGAAGTTTATCCTAATCCTGCATTCGCGGTGATTACCCTATCAATAAAAGGAGATAGTGGAAATGAGCCTGCTTTAGTCACTATCCGTAATATGCTCGGTGAAATTCAAATGACACAGGAAATTGCTAATGCAGGGCAAATACAGTTGAACGTTCAGAATTTATCTAAAGGCTTTTATACTGCAGAAATACGTTGCGGAGCGAAATCGGTTATTAAAAAATTTATAAAGGAATAGATTCCTGATAAATTGGTAAGCCGGAATATTCCTTTATCAATTGTGGCAATGGCGGGTTTTAATGAAGCGGTTTTAAAAGCTGTTGTTGCGAACGAAGTGAAGTAATCTGCCTATAAGACCATTTGATAATTTATGGAGATTCCTGTGACTCTTACCTTCGCAAAGACGCAGTTAGCAAGCTTAAATGGCTTGGGAGATTTAACTGGTAATGGGTGAACATCTATATTGTCAATAACTTTAACTTTGAGTATGCTCACAAAAGATGTTCAGCAAACAATCATCGAACGAATAAAGCCTTACAAACCAACACGGATTGGGATTTTTGGCTCGTATTCAAGAGATGAGCAAACAGAAGGAAGTGATCTTGATATCCTGATAGATTTTAAAGACAGCATCGACCTATTCGACCTCGTTGGCCTGGAACAGCAACTCAGTGAATTGATTGGTGTGAAAGTAGACCTGGTTACCGAAGCTTCCGTGCATCCATCTCTCAGAACGTATATTCTGGCTGATTTGAAATTGCTCCTTAATGAAGAGGGATGATCATGTCTACGTCAGACATATTCTATTTTGCATTGAAGGCATTGAAGAATATACTCAGCAATTGACTTTTGAAAAATTTATTATCAATAAGTTAATTCAGGATGGTGTATTGGGAAATCTTGAAATTATTGGCGAAGCAGTAAAAAATATCTGTGACGAGTTTAGGAATCTCCATACTGAAATTCCATGAAGAAGATGTCAGGAATGAGATAAAAACTTATTCATGATTACAGGGGTGTTGATATGCAATCTGTTTGGAAAGCAGTTCACCACTCAATCCCGGAATTGAAAACTTACTGCAGAAAATTAGGTCGATCAGGACATATTTACAGCTCTTCTTTACGGAAGGGCTTTTTTATTTGGTTTGGAATCAGACCGACAATTTGATTCCGGAACTTATAACCAGTATAAAAGATCACTGAAAAGAGAATGAAAAGTGTTCCGATATAAAATCCTGCATTCAATTCGTTTTGCTCGTTGAAAAAAATAAACGCCAGTATTATTCCATATACCGGTTCCATATTCAGTGATAGACTAGCCGTGAAGGCCGAAACGTAACGCAGGGATTTCATGGAAAGATTAAAAGGAATTACGGTACATACAATGGTAAAGATCATCAGCAATAACCAGTCCTGTGAATCCGGGATGTATTTGTCGGTAGGAAAAAGGTATAAATAAGCCGGCATTAAAAGCGTGAGGTAAACGAACCCGCTGCACAGCTCATAGGTGGTTACCGTCTCCGAATTGTACTTCATCATCAGCTTCCTGTTTAGTATGGTAAAATACGAACCGAGTAATGCAGAGATCAGTCCGAGGATAATACCGGTACGGTAGATCTCATGAAAGGTGAAGATCAAAAACATTCCTATCACGGCAAACAGGGCAAGAAAAAATTCCTGCCAGCTAAACTTCTGCTTCATGATCAGCGGTTCCATGATGGCTGAGAACACTGCGATCATGGCAAGGCAGCTCATGCCAACGGAAATGTTGGAATACTTAATCGAACCGTAAAAGAAAAGCCAGTGAATAGCTACCAGCAACCCCACTAAGCTGATGCGCATCGTTTCTTTCCACGGGAGCCATTTTACATTTTTTGTAAATAGTGAAATGATGATCCAGCAGGCAGAAGTCAGCAGCAGGCGGTACCATACTAATAATCCTTCTGTCAGTTGAATGGCTTTGGCAAAGAGGCCGGTAAAACCCCATAAAAAGATACTGATGTGCATAAGAATTAAAGAGCGGCGCATGTAAATATCTGCAAAAGTAATAGATACCCACTGAGGTTTAAGTGTGCCTGAATAATATTCAATTGTGCAACGGAAATCACTGTAATTTGGTTATAATGATCAATAAAACAAGGTATTGACCCGGAGAGAAGTGAATGGTGAATTATCAATCTTGTTAAGAAAGTATCTGCATTCGTGGATACATATTTGTAAGTAGTGGTTCAAATAGAATTATTTATAAATTTAAATCATGAATAACTTGAAATCACTATTACTAGTCGCTTCCCTTTCCTTTGCAACCTTCAGTGCTTATTCGCAGGCAACGGTTACTTCCACCAGTATTGAAAAAGAAAACCGCAATGCCGTGATGGTAGCGATCGACCAGCCGGTTAATATTACAGAAAATGCCCTGGAGCAGCGTTTGAAGCACTCCGGGCTAAGCGGCAAAACGCGTAACAATGCTACCAGTTACAAGGCAGTTACCCTTTCGGAAATAGCACCGGAAAAGGTGGACATCTATACTAAGGTAGAGCCGGGACAAAACAAAAACACCAGCATTGTGTATATGGCAGTATCTAAAGGGTACAATAATTTTACGAATTCTGAAGGTGACAGCATGATCACGGAGCATATTAAAACGTTCCTGAACTCCTTTGTAAAAGATGCGAGCGCTTTTTCAGCCGATCTTAATGTTGCCAGTCAGCTCGATGAGGTAAACAGCCTGCAAAAAGACTACGACAATCTAATGGATGATTTAAAGGCTTTGGAAGCAAAGAAGGCAGATATTGAAAGCAGCATCGCCAATAAGACGAAAGATATCCAGGCAAAAAAAGAGGACCTTGATCAAAAGAAACAAGCGCTTGAAGATCTGAAAACTAAAAGGGCCGGATTGGACGATACACTTAAGCATTAACTTAAAAACCTGTGGCTCCACAGGTTTTTTTTATTTGGGGTTCTTCCCGCTTATCTCACTATACTTAGGCAGGTATCGGTAAACCGACGGATTTACGTCGATCCTGGTTACCATTCTATTTTTGTAGCATTATTTTATATTGACAATTTCCTCTCTAAAAATATGCTCTCCAGCATTTGATAGTAATCGATTTTTGTAACAATTATATTTTTTGAAACAGTCACGAACATCATCATTATCGTGAATCTTTTTTTCTGTAAAAAGAAGTTTTCCAAGAATTTTAGAAACATGATCACGGGGACTGATTAATCTCGTATCAACTAAGTTCAAAATATAATTTCCAAAACCTCCCGGCCTACCTGCCTTTGCTTTTTCATTAATTTTTTGTAGCAGCTCATACTTTGAATCTTCTTCAGAGAGTCTCTCTCCAAGAAACCAGCATCTGTAAATCATAATACCGGTGTTATCAACCAAATGATCAAAAATGATTTTTGCATACCTAAACAAATTAGAACCGGATTTTTTGAAATCATAGCGCCATCTTGTTTCTTCAAGAAAGAAATTCATGTTTAGCCATCTCCAAAACCCCCAATTGGATAAAAGGTATCTATCAATGGACAGGTTGCGATGTAGAATCAGAGCAAATTCAAAATCAATCCTGCTTCTATCGCCTCCCTTAAAACTTTTCATTACAGCTTTCATTTCTACTTTCGCTTTTTCAACTGCGTCTATAAATTCATCAGAGCCAATTCCTTCTTCGTGAAATCCCAAATTTTTTAATTGCTTATTAAACTCTTCTTGTTTAAAAGTTACAAGAAATTTAAGTCTCTCTGAGAATTCAATTCCTTCTGTAGGACGCAGATAGAAATTGTAAAACTCTCGCTTATCAGAGTAGTGTTTCATCGATTTAAAATTTTGATTCTTTTTTCTTTTTCAATCAAACTTTTCAAATGCTTTTTGTATTTGAACTTTTTTTTGATTTGAAAATTTTCAAAAAGTTTTTTTGAGTAGTTGAGATATATCTCAATTAAATCTTCAGCTTCAGGTTTATTAATAATGATCTCTCTTAACTCTATTGATCGAACTTCCACTAACTCAGAGATGAAATCTATCAATGCTGTGTATCGTTTGTTTTGATCATCGTATATGCTTTTAAAGAGCAACCACTTTAGGTAGTTATCGGCAAACGAAAGAAAAGAGAACATAAAGGCCGTATCGACACAAAGTAAATCGTCTTGCTTAAAGTGGTTATCAAAATCTTGGTGGTAATGAATTTCCGGCAACTCTGATCCGGTATTATCAAGTCCAGAAATCTTAAACAAAAATTGACCTGTATCGTCGGGGCTTATTGGAAGAAAGTTCTTCTGTGTTCTTTCTGTTTCAATGTCATCAATTATTATTTCAATTTCTTTACTTGCACTGAGGATGGAAAGTGGTTTCTCTGCAATGTCAAAGTAATCCCCTTTTACTGCTGAGTCTCTTGCGATACAATACTCAATGATGAGACTTCCAAATACTTTACTGAGATCGACAAGAAATTCAGTTTCATTCTTGATAGATATATCTTGCAGATTGATGACTTTCTGATCGAGACAAAATTTTGAAAATGGTGAATAAAGCTGAATGCGTAAGTGAGCTTCTTCCATGGGGTTTTCAATTTTTGCCAAAAGATCTTTAACATCACTTAAGTTTCTCCCTTGTTCCCAATCAAACGACAGAATGATTTTGAGTAGCTTCGTTTCGATACGCGGTATAATGATTTTTGCTCCAACTTCAAGATTGTACAAATCAATATCGTAAGCTGGACCAAAAGATTGTTCGATGTCAGTTCCATCAAACACGATTTTAATAGAATGTCTTACAAGATTATTCTTGCGCCTGTAAGACGGAATTGGAATTGTATTGATGCTCATTTAAAGTGGTCTTTTCAGAAAGTTTTATCAATGGGGAAAGATTTTTGTATTCAGATCGATTTTGTATTGAACATGTTCTAATAATTATTTCCTTGGTTTCTTCTGGAAGAATTGTTATCGAAGGTGAACTACCTTCCTCGATAAGAAGAAAATTTTCATTGAATATTTGCAAATGAGCAAATTCGGGAATGCGTAGGATTTGTAGTAATTCAAAACTTACTTTCTCTTCGCCTTCAAGAGTATTAAGTGCCGATTGGAACGATAAAGCAAGTTCATCCCGCCATTTAGAAATAAGTTTCATTTTGACAACGTAGCGATCATGATCATCAAAATAGCTTTCTAAAATGTTCGCCTGATATTTTGCTTTAGAAATCGGAGTATCTCCTTTTGTTTTCAATCCCCCAAGAAGCTTAAACATTTTACAGATGTCTTTATTCGGTGGAATCGGTTCAGTCTTTATGAATATTTTTTTAAGTCCCTCAAGAATTTTGTTTTTGATTTGCCGCACTCGATTTGTTGGGTTTTTCAAATCGAATCTTTCCAAATGACAAATTGATATTTCTTCCTTTGTAGAGCACCACGTGTTGTGTGCTGGATTTTCTGAGTATGCAAGAAATAAATCCATGTGTTCTCTTGCCTGCTGATTCTTTTCAGTTCTGGAAAGAACACCTGCAAACAGAATACTTTCAGTTTTCACTTGATCATTTACAAGTTCTGTTAGTGCTTCCCCCTGATAATAACTTACTATCATTCCATTGTTTCTTGCGAGCGCTACTGTATCGCTGGTTTTCCATGTGTCCTTGAAATCCTTAAATTCTTCTTTATTAAGAATTCTTACAGCCAAATCAATTGCAACAGATGTTTTATTATGCCATGCAGATTGATTTTTCTCTGATCGATATGCGTCACTTAATTTCGGCAAATCAATGCTGATCTTTTCCATTTTAAATCCTTCACTTTCAGGATACCCGTCATCACGCCACTGTAATAGTTTTAGTTTATATTTCAGTTCTGGCACATTAAACAAATAGTTTCTGTCAATCGTAATCGTTTCGCCACTGGTCGTAATCTGACATTTTAGTCTATTGTGAAAAATTGGGATAAACCAGTTCTTTAAAATTTCATCTCTGAATTCTTGAATCATACCTTCAAGCGAATAGTCTTCAATTACAGGACAGAATCCCGGAATAAAAAGCGTAGTTCCATATTCAGAATTTTCCCTGGAATTCAATTCAAATAAATCTGCTTCTCTGTCAGCGTCATCATTCACAAAAGGCAATGCATCGGAAGCTGTTCCATTCTCTACGCGACAATAAAATGATTGACCAGAGTATTTAAAATCTTCTTTGTTATTATAAAATGGCGAGAACACGCCTCTTCCTAGAAATCTCTTCGTAGTAGACTTCCATTTCTGCGATAAAACTGAGTATGCGAAAAAAAACCATACCCCTGAAATAAAAGTATAAATAGAACTTCCCTTACCCCATGTACCCCCTTGAACTGAACTATCCTTTTCGCTTGAATTTATTATTCTCATCAGCGCATTGAAGTTCGACTTTTCATCATCAAGTGGTTTTTCATCTCCCACAAGTCCTTTGCAATTCTTTTCAATTATTTGCAGCGAAAACCATTTCTTCTTTCGAGCCAATAATTTGATTCCATTCTGCATCAATTCTTTTGCATCCTGATACTTGGTATTCTTATAAGATTTTTTGAAATAGTTTTCAAAATATTCATCCCCCATGCGCCGAATGAATCTGTCAACTGAAGCTTTGGACATTTCGGACAGTTCATAAGTTACTTCTACAGGTTCCCTTACATCAAATGGAACATCGAGTTTGTTTTGAATATCCTCACGAATTAACAAAGCAATATTATGTTCACCCAAGTCTTTGATTCTTCCAGGAATGTTGTCTGAACCAGCAGTTCCGCTCTGACCTTTGAGCTCAATGTTTTTCATACTTAAAATTTAAAAATGTTCTTCGACTTCTTATTGAGTTGATCGTGAAAACTTGCTTCAGCAATCTTGACTCTCTCTCGGATAGCTAAAAACATTTTCCTCACATCGACATCTGTGTACTCATAGTTGTTTTTATTTGAGCAATTGGAAAGTGAATCTAATTTATCAAGCAGGGCCTGTACTCGTTTTCCTGCTACATTTTCAAATCTTTTTCTTCTTTCCGATTTATCAGTCATTGCTAAATTTTAACTTAATTATTCAAATATATTCAAACTTTCTTATTCTATTGAAAAATATTTATGCGGTTCTTGGACTATATTGTTAAACTATATACATAATATAACGGAATTTTAGTAATTATTTACGGTTTTATAAACAATCGTAGCTATTTTGATGGCAAGAAGTGGAGGAACCGCATTTCCCACTTGAATGTATTGTGCAGTCCTCTGCCCACAGAAAAAGTAATTGTCCGGAAATGTTTGAATTCTTGCAGCTTCCCTCACACTGAAGCTACGGCATTGGGAAGGATCAGGGTGTATGTAATAATGACTATCTTTTGAGATATGACTGGTAATAGTATTTGAGGGCTTGTAAGGTAATTGAACTTTGAATCGATCAACAAATGTTCCGTATTGAATTGCCTTATTAACATTTTGATGTACAGGTAAAAGTTGAATTGGAAAATCGTATAACCTTGGAGAGACTTTATGAATTACGGTGTAACATGAGCTAAAAAGGTACCGGTAAAGGTCTTTAATGATATGTCCCCTTGAAGAATGATTTACTACACCAAGTATTCTTTTATCCAAAAACCAATCGGGCTTATAAGAAACAAATGGTGAGAATCTAATAAACTCTTTTCCATTATCGTATTTGGGTGGTTTGAGCTCCTTGAGAACTTTATTAATCTCCTTTTTCACCGCTCTTTCAATTTTCAATTCCTTGAGCTGCTTCTTGAGCGCTTTCAGATTCTTCACCCATAAGGTCTTAGAGTCTTTCGCTTTTGAAATTGTACTACGGATTCTCGGTAAACCATCGATAACAACTTTCAACGGAACTGAAGGTTCCTTTATAAGGAGGGGAATGTCATTGATTGACAAATCATTTCTTACTCCCAAAAGAATAACTCGATGCCTTGCCTGTGGAATACCATACTCTTCTGCGCGAATTACAAAATCGAATGAATTGAATTGTGGCACATCAAACAATTGCAGTTGTTTATTTCGCCGTGATGAGACAAGAGAGAAAATTTTGTAACCAGGACAGACGAACGTAATATTTTTTTTGCCTTTTAATTTTGAGTATGCTTCAAATGGATTTTGAAGGTCGAGTATTAGTTGCTTAAAAATTAATTCATCATCAATCTTAGAGGACAATAGTCCCTTTACGTTTTCCATGACAAAGAGATGAGGATTATGCACCGCTAGGATTCTGAAATATTCTCTGTACAAATAAACTCTTTCATCCTCTTTGTTCAATCCTTTCGTTTCTCCCCTGCGAGCGCGGCCAACAAGTGAATATGCCTGACAAGGTGGACCACCAATAAGAACCCATGGTTCCGCTCCGTCTAATGCAGTTTTGATTCGTTCATCGATTTCTTCTTCAGAAGTTTCACCAAGAGTTGCTTGCCATGCTTCCTTGGAAGCTCTAATAAATTCATAATGATGCCTTGCAAATAACTCTTGACGCGAAATCTCTCCTCTTAAATGACTATAATAATCATCCGGTACCTCTGATTTTTTATACTGTCGATAAAAACTTCTCAATAAAAGCGTGTCGTATGCCCATTTTTCTTTCTCAATAGACAAAGCAACTTTAAATAGTGGATTTTCATTTTCATCAACCAATGAAGAGAACCCTTCACCTAATCCCCCGGGACCTGCAAAAATGTCAATGACTTTAATAGGCATCATTCTGCTTTTTTTGAGGCCTATTTGAAAGAAGCAGTATTAAAAAATTCTTGGATCGAAGTATCAAGAGCTGTAATAATCTTTTCAAGATTAATTACCGAGACATTTCGTTTACCATTCTCAACTTCATTGAGATAGGTTTTGTCAACTTCTGCTTTGAATGCAAGTGATTCCTGAGTGAGTTTTAATTCTTGCCTGAGTTCTTTGATGCGAAGCCCAATCTTCTTGCGGATATCCATGCCCGCAAGCTATCCGTCATTCGACTATAAGTCAATCGGAAATAAGTGAACTTTTGAGTTATTTAATAAATTCTTGGGTTAGTTTCTTTAGTGTTTTTGCAGATTTTCCAGCTTTGAAAGCGCACTCCCAAATATTTATAATTTTCCAATTTTCTTTTTGAAGCTTTTTCAAAACACCCTTATCTACCTCTCTATTTCTATTTATCTTTTGCAACCACCATTCTGTTCTTGTCTTTGGAACCACAAAATATTTGCATCCCTTATGTCCATGCCAAAAACATCCATGAACAAAAATCACCGTTCTGTATTTCTTTAAAACTATATCCGGCTTGCCTGGTAGCTTTTTATCATGCAGCCGAAACCGAAAACCATTTTTGTGAAGAAAGCTTCTGACAATTAATTCAGGCTTCGTATTCTTAGAGCGAATACGAGACATGTTAAAGCTGCGGGTTCTCTTATCGTGCACATCCATCTTTATCAGGGCTTTCAAAAGATAAACTCCTCCATGCTTATAATCTCTTATATAGCTTCCGAAAATCGGCAAGAGAAATACAATTTAATTCCTTCATAAACATTCAATGCAAGCATGATTTATCACCTGTCACAATCTGGTTTGTCTGTGATGAGTGCAAACCGCAATGAGAGAGTCTTCATCATCGTTAATAAATTGAAATGAGGGTCTCAGCAGGTATTTTCAGCTTTTCATGAAGTTCTCTTATCATAGTAAGGGATAGTTTGCGCTTGCCCCGTAATATTTCGGATTTGCGACTGCGCCCGCCCAATATTTTATTTAGCTCTTTTTCGTCAATTCCCATTTGATCGAGACGAAATTTAATTGCCTCAATAGGATTTGGAGGGGGAATAGGATAGTTCTTTGCTTCATAGGCTTCTGCCAGTATAGAAAGTGCTTCCATTTCATCTGAAAGAGGAGAATCCGCTCTCAGATTCTTTTGCATCAGTTCATAAATGCGCTCAAGCGCAGCTTCATGATCTTTTTTTGTTTTAATGAGTTTTAACATACGCAATAGTTTTTGCATCAATTTTATTATACTCTTCATGTGTACCAAGCCATACTATAAAAATAATTTGTAACCGGTATTCAATATCAACAATGAGCCTGTACTTATTGCCATGAATATTAAACACCGCCCTTTTTTTGCCGATTACAGAAGCATTGCCCACCTGTTGCTTTAGTTCATTGTGATTTTTCCAGTGAGCCAAACGTGCTTCATCATACCATGAAAATAGAGACTGTTCTGCTTCCCTTTTCTTTTCTGTATAAAGCTTAATGGATTTAATAGCTATTACTCTCATCGCCTCGTACAAATATACAGAATGTAACCAATTTGGGAACGATGTCCTCAAAATTTCATAAAATTATATTGTCTTCTATTTTTCAGCAAACTGTATTACAGTTACATACATTACGAAAAGTAAGTTTTAAATTATATCATGGACTTAATTCCACGTATCACTTTTTTTTATAAGATTATCCGGTTTTCCACATTTTTCTTTTGTATGGCAAAATAGGTTTTGCTTCTTTCGCGGGGAAGAAATTCTACAATAGTCTTTAAGTACTAACCCAACGCCATGCTAAAAAAACACCCATTTTTTAGGCATGCACTACGTGTATGCTTATTCTTAACCCTTCTGAAAACTGCCGCTTCCGCACAAAATATACAGCTTACCCTCGGAGTCAGGCAACCCTTATCTCTTGATTACGTCGGCTATAATGGAATGAACACCACTCACAGCGGTGAGTGGTGGAACGAGCCCGACCTGATGAAGCACATCCCATTGCTGAAACCAAAGACAATCCGCTACCCGGGCGGCAGCATTGCCAACTGGTGGGACTGGAAAAGCGGGTGGTTTATTGACCGGAAAGACCTGCCTCAAAAATATAAGGACCTTACACCTCAGCCTAATACGCTTGAGAACTTCAAGAAAACACTCGACAGCTGCCATGCCACTACGGTCTACGATCTTAACATGATGACATCCACCGTCAGTGACCAGATTAAGATGCTGAAGCACGCCCAATCCATAGGCATGGATGTTACTTATATAGAGCTGGGTAATGAGTTCTACATCCTTGGTACTAATAATGGCGAAGGTGATGGAGATTCTGCCTTGCTTATAAAAGAATTTCCCACTGCAAATGCCTATGGCGATACCTGCACCGTCTGGATCGATTCTATCCGGCGTTATTTTCCGAATGCTAAAATTGCAGCCCAGGGCACTTTTAACAAGACTGGTGAGGACCGCCGGGAAACCTGGGATGAGCTGGTGGCTACCACACTGAAAGGTGAAGATGCCATTACCTACCATTGTTATTATGCAGGAGAAAACCCCAATTGTAAAAACCCCGGTAAATATCTTTCATCTGATATTGCCGAATTTCTATGGCGGCCCTTTGATGCCTGGAACATTTTATATTCAAAAGATTTAAGCATCTTAAAAAAGGGGAATGAAGCCTGGATAACAGAATATAACCTGGATGATGCGAAGAAGCCTGTTCACGGCTCCTGGAGTCATGCCCTTTTCATTGCAAGCTACAGTATGCAGTTCCTGCAGGATGCAAGGATTAAGATGATAGAGTGCCATGACATGAATGGCAATGCAGTACACGGTACCTATTTTGAAAGCGTAAGCGGCCTCAATTTTTCGAACGATGATAATGATTATATATCGCCGCCCAATCCACAGAGCACCACTCCATGGGACCTCACTGCTGCTGGTATCGCCATGAAGGTAATGGGCGTTGCTATGGATAAAAATAGCTATACAGCACCGCTATACTTCGGCACCTCACCCTCCGTCACCTTTAAGGATGAAGACGGTGTTAGTATCAGCTATCCTGCCCTTTTCGGATTTCACTTCTCCAACAGCAATTCCTCTGATGCCGTTATCCTGAACCTTTCAGATAAGACTTATAATCTGACTACCACTGATATCTTTCCAAAGGGCGGTACTTACGATCGCTATGATGCGGATCCCCTTTCCTATCCCGCAAAAGAATCACAGGTAAATGATGTATCCGGAAATCTCTCATCTGCTACCCTTACATTGAAGCCATATTCTATTACGCATATTACTTCCAACAGTGTTCCCGATCCACCGCCTGCTGCATTAAAAATTAAAGTAACCGGCTCAAAAACTTTTTGCGAAGGTGATAGCCTTCAGTTGGATGCCGGCTCACAATACATTAACTATAAGTGGTCAACAGGTGCGACATCCCAAAAGATCTGGGTGCGCGATTCAGGCCTCTATACGGTAAGAGCTTACACCGATCAATTCGGTTATGCCGTAGGAGATACCGTTTTTATTCATACCAATCCACTTCCTAAGGCACCTCACATAAACCTTACTTCAGGGAAGAAGGAATTTTGTAAAGGTGGAAGTGCCAAACTCAGTCCAAGCTTTGATCTTTCTGATTATGAAGTTTTATGGAACAATGGAATGACAACCCAGTCGATAACGGTTACCACCAGTGGTGATTACTGGCTCACCATTACCGATAAGAACGGTTGTCAAAGCAACTCTGATGAGGAAACGATTACGGTTGATCCATTACCAAAGCCTGTAATTACCGCCAATGGACCAACCTCATTTTGTTATAATGAAAGTGTAACACTCGATGCAGGAAAAGTATATGAGAGTTATGAATGGTCGGATGGAAAGCATGGACAAACTGTAGAAATAGATGACGAGGGATCTTATACCGTTACCGTGAAAAATGATAATAACTGCGAGGGAACTTCTCCTGCAATAGCTGTTACAGTATGGACCCCTGGAGATCCAAATGTTACGGTGAATGGCCCGAAGGAGTTTTGCGATGGAACTTCTCCTACGTATTTAAGCACCCAGTCCGGGTATTCTTATCAATGGCAGAGAACGGGAACAAACATACCTGGTGCCACGGCCAAGACATACTATCCAACAGAAAATGGAAATTACCGCGTTATAATAAGTGATAACCATTCCTGTACAAAAACCTCAGATGCAAGCACTATAACGGTTGATAAATTACCATCTGCAAAGATTAGTATTGATGGCCCTTTGAATCTTTGTTTGGGAGGATCAACTATACTGCAGGCCAAAACGGGAACAGGCTACAAATATCAGTGGCTGAAAAACGGAGTAATTATTTCAGGCGCCACACTTCTCACCTATGTTGCCATTAAACCCGCCGACTATACCTATACAGTAACGGATAATAATGGATGCTCATCCACTGCAGATGCTGTGAGTATCACTTCAAATTGTAAAGATGGTTTAGAACCGGATTTCGGAAATGGAATATTGCAGGAAAATATGCAGATTTATCCAAACCCGGCATTAAATCAAATTCACGTGCAGGTGGTATTCAGCGCTCCATCATCTGAACCTTGTTTGCTGCAGATCACCAACCTTTTGGGTGCAGTGCTGTACAGTGCAGAAAAGATGGCGGATGGTGCTCTTTTTTCAGACGATATAATTTTAAATACCGGCATTAAAGATGGAGTTTATATCGTGGCGGTCCGGTGTGGAAAGGAAATACAGCGTAAAGAATTTATAGTGGCATCCGGAAAAAAATAACGATATAGTTTTCAGGGCAATCATGCCGCCGGGGCTAAACGCTTCGGCGGTATTTTTTTACAGTTGATGCAGTGAGTAAGCTTAATCTTTAATTTCTCAGCAGATATAGAATCTGTATGCAAATGCAATCAATTAAGGGACAATAAGCTCATTGTCCTCCTTTATGAATAGGTCCACTATATGTACGCACGCAAGATATAAGTAGCATGGTATTAACTAAATTGCACCATGAAAATTCAATTTTTAGGTACTGGCGGCGCCTTTGATCCCGAATATGGAAATGCCGCTGCGCTCGTTCGCAGTAATGGAAAGGCTTACCTGGTCGATTGTGGGTTTACTGTGTATGCTAAGTTAAAAGAGCACAACCTTTTTAATGAAATTGATTATATCCTGCTAACGCATCTTCACAATGACCATACCGGCAGCCTGGCCAATGTGCTGTTGCATTATAATTTAATCAGCAATCCGGGAGAAAAAATGAAAATTATTTACCCTGCTAAAAAGTACAGAAGGCAGATAAGCGATTTTCTTTCGGTGGCACTGATCGATACGGATAAATATGTTGACTGGGTTTCTATAAAAGATACAGGTAATGTGCAGGCGATAGATACCTATGGGTTGCATGTTAAAAATTATCAAACGTATGGTTATTATTTTCGTGAAGGCAATGATGTAATAGCATATTCCGGAGATATTGGCGATGGTAATTTCATTTTCCAAAAACTAAAGAAGAATAAAATAACCGGTGCTATTGTCTTTCACGATATAACCTTTGATAAAGATCCATGTCACACACATTACCCTGTTCTTATGGAGCATTTAGAGGATCATCAAATCCATGGTTACCATTGTAATCCCGAAAAAAATAAAATTGATAATGTGATTCCGCTGGTTGCAGATCAGCCCAGGTTTTTGGTTAAAAAAAACCTTTAAGCATCAATCATGGAATATAGGGCTTCACTGGATACTCTGTCAAGAATGATTACTGCGGGAACAATTTTACTTTTTATAATACTGGGATATGGAAGTGTTCGCAGCCAGGACAAAAATATGGTCAGTAATATATCACTGTATTCCGTGATAATAATATTTTTGTTTCTGGTCATTATCATTGGAAGTTACCTGTACAGCACAGAAAAATACATTGTGGAAAATGGAGAGCTGGTTATTAAGGGACCGGCAAAAGAACGCAGAATCCGGATTGCCGATATTACAGAGGCTCGCCTTCTTGAAAGTGCAGAAACAAAAATGATCCGCATCTTCGGCGTGGGAGGTCTCTTTGGCTATTATGGCAGGTATTATAGCAGCAGTCTGGGGAAGATTACTCAGTATGCTTCACAAAGAAGAAATAAAATTCTACTGCATACTTCAGATAGTGAAAGCATAATAATAACCCCGGATGATATCGGTTTGCTGAACCTGCTTCAGATTGCAAAACCGAAATAAGAAATGATCTCTCAATAATTTATTAATGTATATAGCTGTATTTTCGGAAGATCCCGAATCAGCTATTTTAAATAAATATTACGCATGCCATTTCACGCCGGGTTTGTTTCAATAATTGGAAAACCCAATTCCGGCAAATCCACATTGCTCAATGCTTTTGTAGGAGAAAAAATTTCAATTATAACAGCAAAAGCACAAACTACACGGCATCGCATCCGGGGAATTTTATCCGGAGAAAATTTTCAAATTGTCTTTTCCGATACACCCGGGCTTATCGATAGCAAATATGAGCTGCACCGGAACATGATGAAAACTGTGGAGGAATCGCTGAAAGATGCTGATATTTTGCTGGTGATGGCTGATGCAACAAAAAATCTGGAAAGTATCATTGAGCTCGCGGAACGGTTAAGGAAAATCAATCTGCCAAAAATTATTGCATTAAATAAGAGTGATGCGGTAAAAAAGGAACAGTTGCAGGTCTTGGAAGAGGCAGCGAAAAAACAGTTTCCGGATGCCTCTGTTATTTCCATCTCCGCCCTGCTTAAACAAAATATTGATAAGTTGCTTGATACTATTATTAAAAAGCTGCCGGAGCATCATGCATATTATACATCGGATGAGCTGACCGATCGTTCTGAACGATTTATTGTTTCAGAGACTATACGTGAAAAAATATTCCAGCAGTTTCAGCAGGAAGTACCCTATTCTTCGGAAGTAATAATACAGGAATGGAAAGATGAAATTAACATCATAAAAATACGGGCCGAGATTATAGTGGAGCGTGACTCTCAGAAAGGTATCATACTGGGCAGGAACGGCCAGTCAATAAAACAACTGGGCATAGAAGCAAGGAAGGATATTGAATCATTTCTGAATAAAAAAATTTTTCTTGGATTAACTGTCAAGGTCAACCCCGGCTGGCGAAATGATGAAAAAGCATTAAAATATTATGGGTATTAAATCAGGGATGAGCTTTCACTTACCTGAATGAAAGGAGATATGAAATGAACAACACCGTTGCAATTGTAGGCCGTCCAAATGTTGGTAAGTCAACACTCTTTAACAGGCTGATTGGGAGCCGTAAGGCTATTATTGATGATACCAGCGGAGTAACCCGTGACCGGATTTACGGCATTGGTGATTGGGGAGGAAAATCGTTTAACGTAATTGATACAGGAGGATTGGTGTCTCACACGGAAGATAAATTTGAGATAGAGATTAAAAAACAGGTATTAGTGGCGATGGAAGAAGCCACTGTAATCTTATTTATTGCAGATGTAACGGTTGGTATCACTGACCTGGAAGTCGACATTGCAAAACTGCTGCGCAAAAACAAAAAAAAGATAATTCTGGTAGTAAATAAGGTGGATAATATCCAGCGGCAATATGCTGCCAATGAATTTTATAAGCTTGGCTTTGAAAAGATTCATTTTGTCTCAAGTATAAGCGGCAGCGGTACAGGCGAGTTGCTCGATGATATTATTCCTATGATTGAAGAGCCAGCTCACGATTTATCAGAATATCTTCCGAAGTTTTCAATTATAGGTCAGCCCAATGTTGGTAAATCATCGCTTGTTAATGCGCTGATGGGTTATGAGCGCAACATCGTTACAGATATTGCGGGCACCACACGTGATGCCATTCATTCACACTATAAGCTATTTCAAAAAGAATTCATTCTGATAGACACTGCCGGTATCCGGAAAAAGGCTAAAGTAAATGAGGACCTCGAATTTTATTCCGTTATAAGAGCAGTAAAGGCGATTGATGAGGCAGACGTTTGCATCCTGATGATTGATGCGCAAACCTCAGTCGAAAAACAGGATCTCAATATTTTAGGGATGATCGAAAAAAAGAGAAAAGGTGTGGTGCTGGTTATTAATAAATGGGATCTTGTTGAAAAAGAAACAAATTCAATGAAGAAAGTTGAAGATGAAATTCGCAATAAGATAGCACCCTTTAAGGATGTGCCTGTTATTTTCACATCCGTAATTGAAAAGCAAAGGATTTTCAAGGTGATTGAAATAGCATTAACGGTTCATGAAAACAGGAAGAGAAAGGTTGATGACCAGGAGCTGAATGATTGTATAATAAAAGCTATATCTGAATTTCGCCATCCCACTATTCGCGGCCGGTTTTTAGAGATCAGTAAAGTGGAGCAGGTTCCTGCCTCCAGCCCTACCTTTATTTTTTATACAAATTTCCCAAACGATATTCAAAACTCGTACAGGCAATACCTGGAAAATCAATTAAGGATTCACTTCAGACTGACCGGCGTACCAATCAATCAATTTTTTAGAAAAGGATAGTAAAAAACATTTCTATATTTGCCCCGCAATTTTAAACCTTAAAAAATTAACATCCCAATGAAACAAATATTTTTTGCTCTCTTTGCCTCTGCGGCATTTTCTTTCACCGCATGTAATACAACAACTCATAAAGCTGAAATGACGGATTCAACCCAGGTAAATAGCATGATGAACGAGGCTATGGATTCAGTAAATTCATCAACAAATACCGGAATGGATACTGCAAGACATATGATGAATGACATGAATGACACAATGATGAACAGAAACGATACCATGAAGCATAAGATGAAGTAGAATAGTGCCGATACCGTGCACTTTAGTTCCGCAGATTTTTAAATTAATTAACCCTTCCTTAATGGAGGGGTTTTTATTTTGAGACTATAATTGCTGTTAAGGCAGTATGCTTTGATTGATTGCCTCTACTGCCTTTTGCAATACAGGATCACTGTCATTGATAACAGCATAAAATGCATCTGCATTAAATTTTTCTCTTGCCAAAAAGGCTTTTATACGGATAGTTATATATGGCTGAGCGCTTGCCTGCTCCATTGCAGTTGATGAAATGTTATTTTTTCCCGCAAAAGCGAGAAACGCTCCATAGATATTATCATCAACGGAAAAATTTTTTCTGAATTGAGTTAATGAGGAATAAGAGCTTAGCAGGGAAGGATGATTTTGATAATAATCATATGAAAATTGCTGTATCAACCCCTGGCTGAAAGCTTTGTTTAAAAAGTGATTGGAGTTATTGGTAGTGTCGAGCGGAACAAAAATATCAGGAGTAATTCCACCTCCTCCATATACCACTCTCCCTTTAGACGTATAATACTTCATAGTATCATTCAGGTGTATACTGTCTTTATTTGACAATTCACCGTTATGAAATCTGTCACGCACTTCATTATAGTATGCATCCAGATCATGATTATAAGGTTTCTGAATACAGCGACCGGATGGTGTATAATAGTGGGCAACTGTTAAGCGAAGCGCCGATCCATCACTAAGGGCATATTGTTCCTGCACTAAACCTTTTCCGAACGAACGACGGCCCACCACCACACCACGGTCCCAGTCCTGAACAGCGCCTGTAACAATTTCGCTTGCAGATGCAGAACCTTCGTCAACCAAAATCGCTAAAGCACCTTCCTCGAACTGGCCCAGAACTCTCGTCTTATAATCAGTGCGGGAATACACACGTCCTTTGGTATAGACCATCAGCTTTTGCTGATCTAACAGCTCATCAATTATATCTGTTGCAGCATTTAGTAATCCTCCCCCATTCTGTCGCAGGTCAATTACCAGGCTGCTCATGCCCTGCTGCTTTAATTTTTTAATTGCACTAATAAATTCGTTATAAGTTGTTTCGCTGAAGCGGTTAATTTTTATAAAGCCGGTTTTATCATCAATCATATATGATGCATCAATACTATACATAGGAATTTTATCCCTTGTAATGGTAAAATCCATCAACGACTTATTCCCCTTTCGGAGCACCGCAATGGTCACTTTGCTTCCTTTTGAACCCCGCAGATGATGGATCACATCCAGGTCCTGCACCTTTTTGCCTGCAAAAGTGGTGTCATTGATCTTTATGATCTTATCTCCTGAAAAAATACCTGAGGATTCAGCCGGCCCGCCGGATACAGTGGATACCACCATAATGGTATCATTGACGATATAAAATTCTATGCCTATTCCTTCGAAGTTTCCTTCAAGTTCTGAGTTTACATCTTTCAGCTCACTGGCAGGAATAAAGGTAGAGTGAGGGTCAAGGTTCTCTAAAACTTTATCAATTGCGCCGTCTTCCAGATTACTTACGTTGATAGTGTCTACATATTTTGCCTGAACATAGCTTAGCACTTCGTTAAGTTCACCTGTACGCTTATTTGGGGTGAGTGCCATTTCCTGATGGCTGCTGAGAAGTAATCCAATTTGTATTCCGGCTATAAGTATAATGGCCATAATTACCGGAAGCCAGATAGAAAATTTTCCATTCATTTATTACAAAAAATTCCGGCAAAGAAACAATATAATTTCCGATAAGTTTTGGACTGATTAAATCAATTGAATGTGAAAGCGAGCACTTAAAAATGGATGAGCTTAGTGAGTCCTCTTTTTTACAACAGAGATAACCTACAACACAAAAGGTCGTAATTAAAATTCAGGGTGCCGGCTTAGCAAACTTGCTCCCTTTTGAATTTGAGAAAAAACATTGAAAGGGAGAATATCAGCAATAGAGCAAATGTGAAGTAGATTTTTATATGTGAAATTTAAAATGATTAAATATGTATAATGATTATTAGAAAACGCAGATACATTTTGGCTATTGTTTTTTCTGACTGGTCAGAAAGTTTTAATCTGATTCTTTGTTAGCTTGTTGATTTTGATCAAGAAAAAAGATTATGCAACCAGATATAAAAAAAATAACTGAGTCAGGCTCCCGGTATCATAACCTTGAAGAAATGAGTATTCAGGAGCTACTGATCAGCATTAATAGTGAAGATAAGACAGTGCCGGAAGCAGTGGAAAAAGCAATTCCGCAAATTGAAAAGCTGGTAGAAGCTGTCCTGCAAAAAATGAAAAATTCAGGGCGCCTCTTTTATATCGGGAGCGGAACCAGTGGGCGGTTAGGAATAGTGGATGCATCTGAGTGTCCGCCCACTTTCGGTGTGCCATACGGATGGGTAGTAGGATTGATTGCAGGTGGTGATGGAGCAATTCGTAAAGCAGTTGAATTTGCTGAAGATGATGAAAACCAGGGATGGAAAGATTTGCAGGAATATGAAATTTCATGCCTGGATATAGTAATTGGAATCACGGCTTCCGGAAGTACTCCGTATGTAACAGGTTCCATTAAAAAATGCAGGGAGCATGGAATTGTTACAGGCTGCATAACCTGCAATACGCAAACTGCACTCGCATCCATTGCTGATTTTCCAGTTGAAGTTGTGGTAGGTCCTGAATTTATATCTGGCAGCACACGCATGAAGGCGGGCACAGCCCAAAAGCTTGTTTTAAACATGATCAGCACATCAGTAATGATACAAATGGGAAAAGTATTAGACAACAAAATGGTAGACATGCAACTAAGTAATGAAAAGCTTATTGACCGGGGAACAAAAATGCTTACCCGGGAGTTTGCATGGGATTATAGACGTGCACGTGCAATTTTGCTGGAGTATGGCAGCGTAAGGAAAGTATTGCAGGTTCACCAGCGCAATAAAAAAAAATAGTTCGTACACGGTCAGCTTAAAATCCTTTTGTAATTTTAATTATCGGTTTACCATACAGTATGTAACCGGTAATTTGTAGTTAAAAAAAATGCATAACATAGAACCATATTATAACTGGCTGGACTTTTACGTTTCTGAAGAAGATAAATCATCGCCGTTCTATGGAAAGGAATACAGTGAGTTTGAATTCACCAACACCATATATAATTTCTTTATTCATCCACAGTGGGATAATTTCGGCTCTCCCACCTTATATATGAAAGTTTTATTTGCAGATTATGAACACCATTTCGTAATCATAGAGCTTATAGGAGAATGGAATGATGCAATCAGTAACGATGTAATGTTTTTGAAGCGGGAAGTAATGGACATTTTTATTGGTCATGGCATCAATAAATTTGTCCTGATTGGTGAGAATGTTCTGAATTTTCATGAAAGCGATGATTGTTATTATGAAGAATGGTATGAGGATATCCGCGATGAAGGTGGCTGGATAGCACTCATTAACTTTCGGGACCATGTTCTGGATCAGATGCGCCGGCTGAGACTGCAAAACTTTATTCTTTTCGGAGATCAGTGGAATCAAATAAACTGGCGTGTTATTAAGCCATACCACTTTCCGCATCTTATTGAAAACAGGATGCTGCAGGAATCTGCCTCATAACTTTATAAGACATCAGCTTTAAGTTTTATTTACTTTTCCCGACGCCATAAATTCGTTCTATAATCTCAACTACTTTCATGCCTTCTAAGGCATTGGTGCTTATAGTTGAATTTCCCAGTAAAACATCTACCACATTTTCTATTACAAAATGATGGTTCGCAGCACTCCCTTTATATCCGCCGTAGTCATTCGGAGGGTTTGATGGTGGAAGCTCCGGCATAGTATAATTGCGGATATGGCAGTACTCTACCTTTTCCATGTATTGCCCTCCTACTTTCACACTTCCATGCTCGCCTATTATGGTCATGCTGCTTTCCAGGTTAGTATCCCACACTGAGGTGGAATAGTTGAAGCAGCCCATTCCCCCGTTTAAAAAATGAAAGCTCACCAGCCCTGAGTCGTCTAAAAACTGAGTGCTTTGCTGATGATTATTATTTTCGAATCGCGCCTGAATATCCCGGATATCTCCAAAGAGCCAGTACATCATATCCACAAAGTGACTGAACTGTGTAAAAAGCGGGCCGCCATCCAATTCTTTAGATCCCTTCCACGAATTTTTTTTATAGTAACGCTCATCCCTGTTCCAATAACAATTCACCTGCACGGTGTAAATTTTTCCCAGCCTTTTTTCATTGATTAAACTTTTGAGCCATTTTGCCGGAGGACTATACCGGTTCTGCATCACACAAAAGACCTGTTTGGACATCTGAAGTGATTTAAAAATCACTTCCTCACAGTCAGCTTTGCTCAATCCCATCGGCTTTTCAATTACTACATTGCATCCTTTTTCCAAAGCGGAAATAGCAAGCTTTGTGTGCAGGCCATTAGGCGTGCAAATGCAGACTACATCGGGTTGTAATTCGGCTTTTAGTAAATCCTCAGTCGAATTATAAAATGGTGTGTGAAAATCATCTTGAGCTACTTCTGCACAAAGTGGATTGATATCTGCAACGCCCAGAAGCTGTGCGTTTGGATGTTCCAAAATCATTTGAGCATGACGTCTCCCAATATGCCCAAATCCAACTATCGTAAAGCCTATTTTTCGATTCATCTCAAAATCATTTGGAATATGTACCGCGCCAGCCGTTTCTGAATGTCATTATGAGTGCGTAGTTGAAATAAAAGACCCGGAACGTTTAATAGGCGTTTTTCTCACCTTTCACCATATTCCATACAGTAAGCAAAATGATTTTAATATCCAGCAGAAAGCTCCAGTTTTCAATATAAAAGACATCTGCAAGCACCCGCTGATGCATTAATTCCGGATCGGTCGTTTCACCCCGGAAACCTCGCACTTGTGCTAATCCTGTTATGCCTGGTTTGGCTAAATGGCGCACCATATATTTCTCGACTATCGGGCGGTAAATTTCATTCAGCTTAATCGGGTGCGGACGCGGACCTACTACACTCATTTGGCCTTTCAATACGTTTAAAAACTGCGGCAATTCATCGATATTAAATTTACGCAGGTATTTTCCCACTCGTGTAATCCGAACATCGTCCTTAGTGGCTTGCACGAATTCATTATCACCCTGCGTAACGGTCATAGTCCGGAATTTGAAACATTGAAAAGTCTGATAATTTCTGCCGGATCGGTTTTGCAGGTAGAATATGGGACCCTTAGAATCCAGTTTAATAAGATATCCTATAAGGGGGATGATCCAGCTAAGCAGAAGCAGCGTTACCATCAGTGAAAAAACGATATCGAAACCCCGCTTAACCATCCTGTTAAATATTTCACCCAGAGGCTCCGGCCGTATGGATATTACAGGATAGAAGCCATAAAAATCGACGGTGATCATCCTGTTCTGAAAAGCGCTGAAATCAGGCACCACTTTAAAACGAATGAGATTATCTTCAGCAAAACGCATGAGGTCATTTATCTTATCCCGTTCTCTTAATGGTAAAGCACAAAAAATTTCATCTATCTTTTTTTCGAGTGAAAAACGCTTCCCGTCTTCTATACTACCGTCGAGGTTGTATTGTGAATCTACCGGAAGCTTATCATCAAAAATTCCAAGAGGTTTAAAGCCATAACCGGTATACTCATTCAAAGTATCAAACATCCGCTTCCCCATTTGATCGCCTCCGAAAACCACTACTTTAAAAGTGTTTCTTCCCGACTGTCGTTCCTGCTTCAGCAAATACATAAGGCCTAATCGGAGCAATGAATCAAATATTAGAAAAAAGAAATAACCGTAAACGAAGAGAATGCGGGATATGGAAAAATTTTTTAACAGCAGTACCACCATAGAAAGAACCATGGCGTGAAAAGCAATTGATTGAAAGTGTTTTGTAAAAGATTTTTCAAATTGCTCAAAGCGCTGTGGTGAATAGAGTTTTAAAAAATAAGATACAACCAGCCAGCTGCCAATAAGGGCAAACGATACCTTGAAAAAAAAATCCTTAAAATTTGGCTTGAAGTGGCCCCAGATGAGAAGATAACCTACCAGAAAGGAAAAAAGAAGCAGGGTAAGATCTCCTAAAAGATTAATCAGTGAATAAATTCGAAATTTTTCCCGGAGCATTAATTGGAAAAATGAGCTAAGCTGACTTTTGACAAGCGCCAAAAGTAATTATTTCAAGGTAATAATAACAGACAGATATTGTTTATCTGATAAGGGAGCTACATTCTTCCAACTATCAATTTTAATTTGAGAACACAGGAAAGAGTGACGTTCAGTTGCGAGCCATATGGTTTCACATAGATAACCAGTAACAGTTTAATTTCTTAGACCGATCCACTATTTAAACTCAGCAAGTGTTATTTTAACGGCGAGAAAGATTATAAACACTCAATATTTCAAAAATTTTCTTTTCCAGAAAATTGAAAAAATAATAACAACAAATCCCGATAGTACCACAATAGTAGAAAGCGTAATTCTTCTGAAGCTATAAATAACATTAGGATCCCACTTATCAGGAGGTTGATTTCCCCCTGCCATTAATAAATAGCCAACAATTAATAAGGCTAAGCCAATACCCAAAACGATATAGTTTTCACGGTTAAACAGAAAAACATGCTGAACCAAATTCCGTTGGGATGAAATTGGATTTACAGTTTTTTTTGAACGGATAATGGTGGATTGCTTAGGGAGCGGAGATGTTTGAGTTTTCGCCATAATAAAATGTGAAAAGCAAAGATAGTTGGTTCCTTCAACTTTTAATAAAGCTCATCCAGGTTCATTCTGAGGTATTTGCCGATAGCAAAACGGGTGCTTATCAAAGAAAAAAGTAATCCGGCAACCATAATACCTGCCAAAACACCGAATGTTACTTTGATGTCGTTCAGCACATTTAAATCAGGAATCTGTTTTAATGAAAAATTTAAAACTGATAAAAGAGCAAGAATGGCAACTACAGAAGCAATAAAGCCATCGATGAGGCTTCGTTTGATAAACGGCCAGGTAACAAAGCTTCTCGTAGCTCCTACTAATTGCATGCTACGTATCAGGAATCGATTGGAAAACATAGAAAGTCGTATAGTACCATCTATAAGAGATATGGCAATTATCAGGAACAGTAAACTTATGGCGCTCATGATCCAGCCAATTTTCCGAAGGTGATCATTTATTACCGATACCAGTTTACGCTCATAATAAAATTCGCCGGCAGCAGGATTTGACATCACCCGGTTTTCAATTACATCAATACTATCCTGGCTTGTGTAATCTGCATTAAGCTTTAAATTAATAGAGGCAAAAAGCGGGTTGTAGCTAAGCAGATCTTTAAAATTTTCCTCATTATCCTGCATAAAAATTTTGGCTGCCTGCTGTTTTGAAATATAATCAGCACTTTTTACCCATGGCTGTTCCTGTAGTTTTTTCTCTAAGTCAATAATTATCTTTTCGCTCGTATTGTCTTTAATAATTACAGTAAATTCAAGATTTTCTTTGAACTCGTTCGTGAGTTTTGTGCCTTGAACAAATAGAAAAGCAGCTATTCCAAGCATAAATAATACTAATGCCGTCATGAAAATAATATAGAAATGCGACGGCTTGAAACGTCGCCTGGTTTGAATATTATGAATATCAGCCATCTTAAGATTTCCGTGCGAAAATAAAAAATCCTTTTTTGGAATTTCGTTCGATGGCTTCATCGTATACCGCCAGAGAATTGCAGACCGTAACCATTTTTTAATATCAATTACTTGTTTAATAGCAGTTCGTCAATCCATCGGCCATATATTAGTTTTGCAGACATTTAGATGTAATAGTAATGAAGGAAATTGATTTTTTCGAAGTTGAAAAAAGGGTGAAAGAAATCTGGAAGGCACAGGATGTATTCCGGGTAAACTCCGATCCTTCCAGACCAAAATATTATGTGCTGGATATGTTTCCATATCCTTCAGGAGCAGGGCTTCATGTGGGTCATCCTCTCGGGTATATTGCGTCTGATATTATTTCCCGGTATAAGCGATTGAAGGGGTTTAATGTATTGCATCCAATGGGATACGATTCTTTTGGACTTCCTGCGGAGCAGTATGCCATTCAAACCGGCCAACATCCTGCAATTACTACCGAAACAAATATTAAAACATTTCGTGAACAGCTCGATAAACTAGGACTTTCTTATGATTGGAGTCGCGAAATACGAACCAGTGATCCTGAATTTTATAAATGGACCCAATGGATTTTTATACAACTCTTTCATTCGTGGTATAATAATAAAACAGACCGGGCAGAGGGCATTGACGTTCTTATCAATGAATTTGAAAATTCGGGAAATAAAAATGTTCATGCGGCTTGCAATGAAGTAAATATTTTTTCAGCAGATGATTGGAAAGGATTTTCTGAAAAAGTAAAATCTGTTATCCTGCTGAACTATCGTCTTGCCTACATAGCAGACTCCTGGGTAAACTGGTGTCCGGCTTTGGGAACTGTTCTTGCCAACGATGAAGTAAAGGATGGCGGAAGCGAACGAGGTGGTTATCCTGTGATAAGAAAAATAATGAAGCAGTGGAGCCTTCGCATCACTGCTTATGCTGAACGGCTATTATCGGCCTTGGAAAAACTAGATTGGAGTGATTCTATAAAGGAAACCCAAAAAAATTGGATTGGAAAAAGCGCAGGCTGCACCATCGCGTTTCAGGTTGAAGATTCAAAGGTTCATGGCGGAACTTCAAATCTTAAAATTGAAGTGTTTACCACAAGACCCGATACTATTTTTGGAGTATCGTATCTCGCCCTGGCTCCGGAACATGAGCTTATTGAAAAGATTACTACTCCGGAATATAAAAATGCAGTTGATGAGTATGTGAACTATGCAAAAAACCGCAGCGAGCGAGACCGCATGGCGGATGTAAAAAAAATAACGGGTCAATTCACCGGCGCATATGCAGTACATCCTTTCACGAAAAGAAACATTCCTGTCTGGATTGCAGAGTATGTCCTTGCCGGCTACGGCACGGGCGCATTGATGGCCGTTCCTGCCCACGACCAGCGGGACTGGAACTTCGCAAAACATTTTGAAAAGGATTTAATGGAGCAGTTGAGGCACAGCCCTATAATAGAAGTTATTTCAGGAGGAAATGTCAATAAGGAGGCATATGAAGAATTCTATTCAGCCGGACACTTAGTAAATTCTGAAATGTTTAATGGCAATTCCCCCGTAGTTGCAAAAGTTCAAGTGATAAACTTCATTGTGGATGAGGGAATAGGTAAACGCAAAATAAATTACAAAATGCGCGATGCCATTTTCGGAAGGCAACGCTATTGGGGAGAACCTATTCCTATTTACTATGACGAAGAGGGAATTCCCTATACTGTTGATGAAGATGATTTACCAGTCATTTTGCCTGAGGTAGATAAATATCTTCCCACTGAAACCGGCGAACCACCATTGGCAAGGGCAAAGGATTGGACCTACTCACCGCCGTCTCACCTTTCCTTAGATGAGGAAGATAGCAGGCATGCGCGCACGCAAGTCCTCTCCCTGGGAGAGGACTTGCGTGAGGTAAAAAACATAGAAAGAACTAGCGATGAAAATGAAGTAAGGAAGCCTGGCTACATGACTGCCGATGAGCAAACATGGTTTAGGCATAAAAATAATGCTAATGAATTAAGAAGAGAGGCTACCCCCGCAGAGATGATTTTATGGGGAGCACTTCGAAATAAAAAATTAGGAGTTCGATTCAGACGACAGCATGTGATTGAAAATTTTATTGTTGATTTTGTAAGCCTGGAAAAAAAATTGGTTATAGAGCTGGATGGTGAAGTTCATAAGCAGCAACAAGATCATGACGATTACCGCACACAAAGATTAATGGAATACGGGTACCATGTATTGCGTTTTTGGAATGCTGAAGTTATTGATAATACAAGAAAGGTGATTGAAAGGATTGAACAGGCGCTTCGGGACCCTCACCCAGAAATGGGGATTGAAAGAACAAAACAGGCATCTCAAGAATCTCCTCCCCAACCCTTCTCCAAAGGAGAAGGGAATATTCCTACCCACAAGGAAGATTTGGAGGGTGCCTACCCTCTTGAAACCACCACCATGCCCGGCTGGGCAGGCAGCAGCTGGTATTATTTGCGCTACGAAGATCCCGGCTACCCTGATCGGTTCGCATCCAAAGAAGCTGTTGATTACTGGCAGAACATTGATCTCTATTTAGGTGGTGATGAGCATGCAACCGGTCATCTGTTTTATTTCCGCTTCTGGACAAAATTTTTATTCGATAGAGGATGGATTCCTTTTGATGAGCCTGCAAAGAAATTGGTTAATCAGGGTAAGATACAGGGGGTATCTAAATTTATATATGAAATAAAACCAATAGGTACATTAAACACAGTGTCCGTAGTAGTAGAGAAATCCAATGAGATTTATATATCCTCAAGTCTTTACGAAAAATATCGAACACAAAAAATAGATCCCAAAACTTTACTTTCTATCATTAACTCGCAATTTCCAGGCTATGTTGATATTGAAGATGTACTGGAAGATCAACATTTTTTGATAACACCTAAACGTGTAAATGTAAAATATGTGAATGGAAATGAATTGAATACTGAAGCTATTAAAAAGGAAACTTTTGAATTTGGTAATTCCGCATTTATAAAAGATGATGGAAAATATCTTTGTGGCAATGCAGTTGAGAAAATGTCTAAAAGGTATGGCAACGTCGTCAATCCCGATGATGTCTTAAAAGATTATGGTGCCGATTGCTTTCGGATGTATGAAATGTTTCTTGGTCCTTTGGAGCAAAATAAACCCTGGGATACGAAAGGCATTGACGGAGTTTCCCGCTTCCTAAAAAAATTCTGGAAATTATTTTGTGACAGCAACGGCAACTGGACGGTTAATCATGACAAGGCAACTAATGAGGAATTAAAAATTCTTCATCGTACCATAAAAAAAACAGGTGAAGATATTGATCGTTTATCCTTCAACACTTCAGTAAGTTCATTTATGATTTGTGTGAATGAATTGACGGAACGCAATTGCCATAAACAGGAAATACTGGAACCATTGCTGATTATTCTTTCTCCTTTCGCTCCTTTTTTAACAGAATACCTGTGGGAAAAAATGGATTATAAAGAGTCTATTATCCAAGCTTCTTTTCCTCAATACGATGAATTATTGTTGGTTGAGAAAACTTTTGAATATCCGGTAGCCATAAACGGAAAAACCCGGATCAGGTTAATCCTTTCACTCGATTTATCCTCGGCAGAAGTGGAAAAAGAAGTGCTTCAGATAAGTGACCTTAAGAAATACTTTGATGGTAAATCACCAAAAAAAATAATTTATATAAAAGGAAAAATGATCAATGTGGTGGTCTGAACTGTGAGGCGACGATAAACCCATATTGAGGCTTTAGTTGATAGGGATTCTTCAAACATCAGAACTATTGCTCCACTTTATAAAATCTATAGAATAGACTTTATCATTATCCAATCATTATCCACCTGATCGCCCAAAGTGAATTTATGAGTTCCGGCCTTCATAAATCCATGCCGTTTATAGAAGCCAATTGCTGTATTATTTTCCCATACTCCCAGCCAGATCAGATCAAATCTTTTTTCTTCCGCAAACAGGAAAATCTGGTCCATAATTTTAGCTCCGATTGATTGTCCCGTAAGCTGCGGAGATACATATAACCTTGAGATCTCAAGCGGATTTTGATATTTAATAACAATGCCAGGTTCCGGCGTCTCAATGTCAGGATCTGCCTGCAGCAGTTTTGCATAACCTAATAACCGGTCATCTTTCTCTGCTACAAAATAGGTGATCAGGGAATCTGAAAGCTCCTCGTGCAATTTTTCAATTGTGAAATTCTCTTTTAAATAAATATTCATATTTGCAGATGAGGTAGTTGTAACCCACTTTTCGTAAAAAGAAGTCCTTCCTAACTCGCATAGTTTCTCTGCATCATTATAGGTTCCTTTCCGGATTACTGCATCCATAACCATATCATTGTAGGTTTACTGGTCATAATTTTGAACTTTATCCCAGACAGAGTCTGTTCTTATACTGTACAAAAATATAAATGATTTAAGTGTATGGCTGAAAGAATAAGGATTATCGAATGCCCCCGGGATGCTATGCAGGGTATTAAACACTATATTCCAACCGAAGAAAAAATTGTCTATCTCAATCTATTGCTTGATGCCGGATTTGATACTATTGACTTTGGAAGTTTTGTTTCTCCCAAAGCAATACCACAGCTTTCAGACACAGCACTGGTATTATCTAAATTAAACTGGACTGCTGAAAAATCACGCCTGCTTGCAATAATAGCCAATACGCGCGGTGCTAAGGAAGCTGCAATGTTTGATGAAATTTCCTATCTGGGGTTTCCTTTTTCTGTCTCAGAAACATTTCAGCAACGTAATGCAAATGCTTCTATTAAGGATTCTTTGAAGAGAGTGGAAGAAATTCAGAACCTCTGCGTGAAGCATAAAAAAGAACTGGTACTCTATATATCGATGGCATTCGGAAATCCATACGGAGACGCATGGAGCCCGGATACGGTGATGTACTGGACAGAAAAAATGGTTCAAATGGGAATAAAAATAATTTCTCTTGCTGATACTGTTGGGGTTGCTACAGCAGCAATTATTTCTTCACTTTTTAAAGATCTTATTCCCCGATTTTCGGATATTGAATTTGGGGCGCACTTTCATACTACACCTGAAACATGGAGAGAAAAAATGGAAGCTGCCTACACAAATGGATGCAAAAGATTTGATGGTGCTCTCCGGGGATTTGGCGGTTGCCCTATGGCGATGGATAAATTGACCGGTAATATGCCTACTGAAAATATTATTGATTTTTTTACTGAAAAAAATATAGAAACAGGTATTCGTGAAGATTATTTTTTAAGAGCTTTAAAAAAAGCGAATGAGGTATTTCACTAGTTTTATAGAATGAATAATTTTAATTAGTTCCACCTGCCTTATTCTCACGCTTACCGAAAATCAGGCTTCCTATACGCACCATGGTACTGCCTTCATCTACAGCAATTTCATAGTCACCGCTCATACCCATTGACAGTATATCAGGATTAAAATTTGATCCTTTATATTGAGCTGACAGCCTGTAAAAATTATTTAGCTCCCGGAATTCTTTTCTAACCTGGTCAGCATCATCAGTAAATGTTGCAATTCCCATAAATCCCCGGATAAAAATATGTTTCATGTTCCTTAAATCACCATCCATCAGTATTTCTTTTGCCTCTCCATAGTTAAAACCAAACTTCGTTTCTTCATGCGCAATGTGAATTTGCAGCAACACATCAACTACACGATTAATTTTTTTTGCCTCTTTATTAATTTCGCGCAGCAGCTTAAAGCTATCTACCGATTGAATAAGCTTTACAATCCGGATCACGGATTTTACCTTATTGGTTTGAAGGTGACCTATCAGGTGCCATTCAATATCATCTGGAAGTAACGGATGCTTTTCTATTATTTCCTGAACTCTATTTTCACCGAAAATATGCTGCCCTGCATTATATATCTCTAAAATTGCCGATGCAGGCTGAGTTTTACTTACAGCAACCAGCTTAACTTTACGCTCATTCAGGTAATTAATTAAATAAGAATAATTGGTCATCAGCTCCGGTAATTTAAAACAAGATACTTTTGGATTTTGTAAAAACTTATTTCAATTTATATTCTGAATGATAAGAATAATTGGACTTTATGTGTGCTTAATATCCTTCCTTCTTTCCTGTGGTGAGGAAACTGAACAAGTGCCACCCGATTTATTACCCAAAAATAAAATGACAGCAATACTTACGGATGTGCACATTGCTGAAAGCGCTCTAAATACTAACGGACTCACAAGAGAACAAATTGACCGTGCAATGGCGATACGATACCAGCAAATTATGAAAAAGGACAGTGTTACCTATTCACAATTTTCAAACACCTATGATTATTACCTGCACCATCCCGCAGATATGGATGATGTATATCAGGAAGTAGTAAATCGCCTTACTGCCCTTGAGAGTCGAACAAAAGTAAAGGATAGAAAATCTTTAAATATCGATTCACTACGGTTACTTAGAAAGAAAGTACCTATTTTAGAAAAGTAAAAACCTCCCGCTACTTTATTCAAATAATTACTTTCGTAAAATAATTCAAATGATAGATAAAACTGTTTCGGGGGCTGATGAGGCGATTCAAGATATTTTCGAGGGCGCTGTGCTGATGTTGGGAGGGTTTGGTTTATGTGGCATTCCTGAAAACTCTATTTCTGCGTTGGTTAAAAAAGGAATTAAAAATCTTACCTGCATTTCGAATAATGCGGGAGTGGATGATTTTGGCCTGGGGTTGTTACTCAAAACCCGGCAGATAAAAAAGATGATTTCATCCTATGTTGGTGAGAATGCTGAATTTGAGCGTCAATTGCTCGCCGGGGAATTAGACGTTGAATTAATTCCTCAGGGAACCTTAGCTACCCGCTTACAAATGGCAGCAATGGGAATCCCTGCATTTTTTACACCTGCAGGCTACGGAACAGAAATAGCAGAAGGAAAAGAAATACGGGAATTCGATGGTAAGATGTATTTGATGGAACATGCACTGCATGCTTCTTTTGCAATGGTGAAAGCTTGGAAAGGCGATACTTCAGGTAATCTGGTATTCAGAAAAACTACAAGAAACTTTTCGACATCGATGGCTAAAGCTGGAGATGTCACCATTGCAGAAGTGGAACACCTGGTACAACCCGGAGAGCTGGATCCTGACCATATCCACGTTGCGGGAATTTATGTTCACCGCATTTTTAAGGGTGCGAATTATGAAAAAAGAATTGAACGCCGAACGGTGGCAATAAAATAATTATTTAATTAGCATGGCACTGGATAAATTTAGTATTGCAAAGCGAATTGCTCAGGAGCTAAAAGATGGTTATTATGTAAATCTGGGTATTGGAATTCCAACATTGGTTTCCAACTACATACCAAGAGGAATACGGATTGTGCTGCAATCGGAAAATGGGATTTTAGGTATGGGACCCTATCCGGATGAATCTGAGGTAGATCCGGATTTAATCAATGCCGGAAAAGAAACTGTTACCGTAATACCTGGTGCATGTTTCTTTGATTCAGCGGAAAGCTTTGGCATGATTAGGGCAGGAAAAGTAGATCTAACGGTATTAGGAGCTATGGAAGTTTCAGATGAAGGCGATATTGCCAATTGGAAAATACCTGGTAAAATGGTGAAGGGAATGGGCGGTGCAATGGACCTGGTAGCTGCAGCCAAAAACATCATTGTTGCTATGATGCATACCAATCCGAAGGGAGAATCAAAACTATTACCCAGGTGTACATTGCCATTAACCGGTGTTAAATGTGTAAAAAGAATTGTTTCTGACCTTGCGGTTATTGATATTACCCCTGAAGGTTTTAAGCTACTGGAACGCGCACCAGGTGTTTCTGTTGAGGAAATAAAAATTAAAACAGCCGGCCGATTAATTATTGAAGGAGAAATTCCGGAAATGATGATCAGCTAGAACTACAGTTATTATGTGTAGAGCATAAACTTCTTTATAATTTTAGTTTCCGTAGCTACAATAAACCGAACCCTTTATTCCTTTAGCCCGTTTACAATAAATCTTAAGCACACTTAAAAAAATTCCCAATGGAAACACTTAGCGAAGTTGCTGTAAAATCTGAGGTTGACTTTTTGCCAATCAATGGAACAGATTATGTAGAATTTTATGTAGGAAATGCAAAACAGGCAGCACATTATTATCAAACTGCTTTTGGGTTTACGCCTGTTGCATTTGCCGGACTAGAAACCGGTCTCCGGGATCGCGCATCGTATGTGATGCAACAAGACAAGGTTCGCTTTGTGCTTACAGCGTCACTGGTCGACGATTCGCCTATTGCCGAGCACGTAAAAAAACACGGTGATGGTGTGAAGGTAATTGCTCTTTGGGTAGATGATGCACGAAAGGCATATGAAGAAACAGTAAAACGGGGAGCGAAATCATACTTGAAGCCGGTATTAGATAAAGATGATTTTGGTGAAGTGATTAAATCTGGAATTTATACTTATGGTGAGACAGTGCATATTTTTATTGAAAGAAAAAATTACCATGGAGCTTTTTTGCCGGGTTATAAACAATACTCATCACCTGCTCAAACAAATGATGTCGGGATCAAGTATGTAGATCACATGGTTGGTAATGTAGGTTGGAATGAAATGAACCAGTGGGTTAAATTTTACGAAGATGTAATGGGATTCAAAAATATTCTGTCATTCGATGATAAAGACATAAGCACAGAATACTCTGCTCTGATGAGTAAGGTTATGAGCAGTGGCAATGGAAGAATTAAATTTCCGATCAATGAACCTGCTGAGGGGAAAAAGAAATCTCAGATTGAAGAATACCTTGAATTTTATGGAAGCCAGGGAGTTCAGCATGTGGCTTTAGCGACCGATAATATTATTGAGACTGTAACAACACTTCAAAACAGGGGCGTTGAATTTTTGAAAGTACCTTCCTCTTACTACGAAAGTATTCTCGATCGTGTTGGAACTATTGATGAAGAATTAGCATCGCTCAAAACATTGGGAATTCTTATAGATCGTGATGATGAAGGTTATTTACTTCAGATTTTTACAAAGCCTGTCGAAGACCGCCCTACATTGTTCTTCGAAATTATTCAAAGGAAGGGAGCCAGGTCATTTGGTAAAGGAAATTTCAAAGCTTTATTTGAAGCTATTGAGCGGGAGCAAGAACTCAGGGGAACTCTGTAATTGTTTCTAATAATTATAAAAGAAGCGAAACTTTCCATCGCTTCTTTTTTTTGTAAATAATTTCATCGCGGATAATTAACTCAAAAAGTACTTTTCATAAAATTGAATTTGGAATTTAAAAATTCCAATAGCTGATGTCATTCATCATAAAACAATGGGTTGGCGATTTACAATTCAGCTTCTGAAATTTTTTTTTGAAATCAAAATTTTAATGATTGTTCGCATCGTTTAGAAAATTTTTTCCCTTATTCACATTATTGTGTTTATAAAAATGTAAAAGAAAATTTTTGTTAAGAATTAATTCAGACGTATTTTGATGAAAATTTTAAACTATGGCTACAAAAAAGAAAGCAGCAAAAAAGGCTGCAAAGAAAGCGGCTCCTAAAAAAGGTGCTGCAAAAAAAAGTGGTGGCAGTAGCGGTGGTGCTAATAAAAAAATGAAATAATTAGCACACGCTATTTTAATAAGGGGCGCTAAAAATTTAGCGCCCCTTATTTTTTTGTAAAGAATCCAACCTTGATTGATATTACCGATCAGCGTTTAATTAAAATATTCCTGGCTGCAATTAATCTAAGCCCGGTGAACGTTGAAAATTTTCAGCAATAAATAATTAAACGATCAATTGTTTGCTGTAACTATATAGCAATACAAAACAAACTTAACCCATGAAAAATGTGAAAGCCCAAAGTGTTTTTACATTAAATTTGCCATCCTTAGAATTAATTTCGGGGTGTAGCGCAGTTGGCTAGCGTGCCACGTTCGGGACGTGGAGGTCGGAGGTTCGAGTCCTCTCACCCCGACATAATTACATCTTAAACCTGTTTTATCCTGCTTCCGGTGTAATACACTTGCAAATTAACATTTGCCTCCTTAGCTCAGTTGGTAGAGCAACTGATTCGTAATCAGTAGGTCGAGGGTTCAAGTCCCTTGGGAGGCTCTGGTGTAATATGATATCTTAATAATATAGCTGCCATTCCTTGTTTGTTTATTTTATGGAGAAGAATTTAGTTTTCTAAATGTATCTTCCATTCTTAATAAAAGTATAGTAACAATAGTAAGTCGGAAATTCCTATAACATTTTACAGTATATGGAAAATAGTCTGCTGGCAAACTTGCGCAAGGATTATCAATCAAAACTTCTGGATGAAAAAAGTATTAATGTAAATCCCCTTCAGCAATTTGAAACCTGGTTCGATGAGGCCATTGAATCTAAGCTTCCTGAACCAAATGCCATGACGATTGCAACCTGTGGTATTGATTTTAAACCTTCAGCACGCATCGTTTTATTAAAGGGAATTGAAAACGGTTCGTTTTTATTTTATACTAATTATCAAAGCCGGAAAGGAAAAGAACTACTATGGAATCCCTACGCAGCGTTGCTTTTTTTCTGGAATGAATTACATCGTCAGGTCAGAATTGAAGGACGGGTTGAAAAAACTTCATCTGAAATCTCAGATGCTTATTTTGAGAGCAGACCTTTCGGTAGTCAATTAAGTGCACTTGTTTCGCCGCAAAGTGAAATAATTCAGGACAGAGATTGGCTCGAAGAAAAGCTGGATATAGCAAGAAAGCAGTTTGATCCAAATCCCCTCAAGCGACCACGGCAATGGGGAGGTTACCGGCTAATTCCTAATTCATTCGAATTTTGGCAGGGACGCCCTAACAGGTTGCATGACCGTATTCTGTTTACCCAAATTGCTAATGGGTGGAAGATGGAAAGGTTAGGTCCATAAACGCCGTAATCGCAATTCAAAAAAAACTAGTATTTATTTAGGTTCTTTTTTTCGTACCGTTCTTTTTACCGGTTCTGCCTTTGGTGGCTCGGACTCAGTAACGGTTGCAGGTTTTACTAAAGGTGTAGTTTCAGTTTTCCTTTTACGACTATTGCCATATGACCCTTTAAATATTTTTCCTTTCTTACTTTTTTTATCTCCTTTACCCATAAGAAACTTTTTAGTAATTAATATGACTCACAAAGGTGCTTTATAAATGATACATTCCTCAATCGATATGTTAAATTTTATGTTTGACTATTATTTAACCTTTGAGGCAAACTCTTTACCTGCCTTAAACCTGACAACCTTTTTTGCAGCAATATTAATGGTAGTTCCCGTTTGCGGATTTCGGCCTTTACGGGCAGAACGACGGGAAACACTAAAAGTACCAAAACCAACAAGGGTGATCTTACCTCCTTTTTTTAACGTCATCATTGTAGTGCTGATAAAAGAATCTAATGCGCTACCTGCTTGAGCTTTGGAAATTTTTGAATCGCCGGATATTTTTGCAATCAGTTGCCCTTTATTCATTATTGGAGTTTTATTAGTGAAACAATCGTTGTCTTAAGCAGTTCAAAAATATGTGCTTTCATGCATATTCCAAATGTTTAGTAAGTTATTTTAGTTAAAGATAAACAGCTATAGGATTAAAAGATGTCATTCCCTCTATTTGTGAGAAAATATTGAGACTTATTCCTTAATAGAATAGTTGCACATTGTGTTATTTACTTTGCAATTTAGCTGGTATCAGGAGATTTTACTCCACTGTTTTTCTTTTTTAGATTGTGATACCAGGAATCTTTTAATCATAATATGATCAGGCCGTTCTAACTCGGAATCGATTTCCAAAATCTTTTCTGCTTCCATCCTGGCGCTTTGAAGAATTTTTTGATCTTTTGTCAGGTCTGCAATTTGGAAAGTATCAATACCGGATTGCTGAGTTCCCTGAATGTTACCCGGCCCCCTCAATCGCAGATCTTCATCCGCTATTACAAAACCATCAGTTGTTTTGGTCATGATTTGCATGCGTGCGCGAGCTTCACTACTAAGCCTTTCTCCTGTAAGCAAAATACAATACGATTGATTAGCCCCTCTCCCTACCCTTCCACGTAATTGATGCAACTGCGAGAGGCCAAACCTTTCAGCACTTTCAATCACTATTACATTGGCATTTGGGATATCTACACCTACCTCAATCACGGTAGTCGCAACCATAATATTCGTTTCATTCCGGATGAACCTATCCATTTCAAAATTACGGGCGTCGGCCTTCATCTTTCCATGAACAATGCTTATTGCAAACTCCGGAAGTGGAAAGGCCCGGGAAATACTTTCGTATCCATCCATTAAAAACTTATAGTCCTGTTTTTCAGATTCTTCAATCAGCGGGTATACTACATATATTTGTCTGCCCGATTTAATTTGCTCCTTCATAAAACCAAAAACTCTTAACCTGGCAGCATCGCTGCGATGGACCGTTTTAATATTCTTTCGACCCGGAGGCAATTCATCAATAACAGAGAGATCGAGATCTCCATATAATGTCATTGCAAGAGTTCGTGGTATCGGTGTTGCAGTCATCACTAGTACATGTGGTGGGCGTTTATTCTTCGACCAAAGAAGGGCACGCTGCTCTACACCAAAACGGTGTTGCTCATCAATTACTGCCAGTCCCAGGTTGCTGAATATCACCTGGGCTTCAATTAAAGCATGAGTGCCAATGATCAATTGAATCTCACCGGATTTCAGTTTTTCCAGGGTATTCTTTCTGGAACTGCCTTTTACGCCGGAAGTTAGTAAGTCAATATTTATTGAAAGCCCGGCTGCAAGATCAGTCAGATTTCTGAAATGCTGCTGCACTAAAATTTCTGTAGGCACCATCAGGCAGGCCTGAAATCCGTTATTAATCGCCATTAATACTGTTAGGAATGAAACAATTGTTTTACCGCTTCCAACATCTCCCTGCAAGAGTCTATTCATTTGTTTGCCTGATAGCAGATCGGTTCGGATTTCTTTAATAACCCGCTTTTGAGCATTCGTGAGCTCAAAAGGTAATTTCTCTTTGTAAAAAATATTGAAAAGCGGATCCAGCCTGGGAAACAGAAACCCAGCAGAATCATTTTTTCTTCCAAGTTTTAATTGGAGAATGTGCAACTGGGAAAAAAAAAGTTCTTCAAATTTAAACCGAAAACGAGACTGCTCTGCATCGATTTCACTATGTGGCTGGTGAATTTGTTTGAATGCAGTAAAACGATCCGGTAGTTTAAAATGATCTAAAATTTCGCCATTGAGATTTTCCTCAATATCTGCCCGGTTCAACATTAGGAGCAGATCTCTTACTATTTTTTCAATTCCAATACTATGTAATCCCCGCGACTTTAATTTTTCCGTAGAAGAATATACAGGCTGCAATCTTCCTTCTATCGCCGGTGAATTTGTTTGATAGGCTGAAATTTCAGGATGAACGATTGAATATTTTCCTTTAAATAAACCCGGTTTACCAAACACTACATATTTTTTTCCAACCTCTATATTTTTTTCAATCCACCGTATTTCCTTAAACCAAACCAGTTCTATTTCCCCTGTTTCATCCACGAGATAGGCAATAAACCTCTTCCCTTTCTTTTCGCCGAGCATATTAATTTCTGCAATTTTTCCTACAATCTGGGCAAAGGCGGTAGCCGGGGTTAGCTGGTTTATTTTGTAAAATTTTGTTCTGTCTACATAACGAAATGGAAAGTGTTGCAATAAATCTCCAAAGGTGTAAATACTCAGTTCCTTTTTTAATAAATCAGCACGTTGAGGGCCTATACCTTTAAGGTATTCAATAGGAGTTAAAAGAATTTTGTTAATCTGAGCCATTTTAAAAATAGTCGAAAATAAAATTGAGTAAAAGGTTAATAAATTAGTTTACTAAAATTATATTGATACATTTTCAGTCATTGAGAAACTTCAATTTGTTTAAAACTGATAACCATGTTTACTAGCTTATTGGCACGAAAAGAGAAAATAAAACGATTTGGCAACGGTTACCAATTACTACAGAAGGTAATACAACCATTACAAAGAGAAGTATTGTTTTTCCGGGCACGACGCAATGTCTGGAACATTAATGAAATAGTAATTCATATTGCTGATCTGGAGGCAGGTGCTTATGTGAATTTCAGAAGAGCTATTGCAGAACCTACAGAAACAATTTTCGCTTTTGATAAAGATTTGTGGGTGGAATCTCTCGGATACTATAGTCAGCCACTAGAAGCATCACTAAAACTTTTTCGCCTATTAAGAGCCAGCAATTATCTATTGCTTAAAAACATACCTTCTGATGCCTGGTTAAATACAGTAAATTATCAAAGACACGGACAAATTTCTCTGGAAGATTTGATGGACCTGTATGATCAACAATTAAGTAAAGCTTTTGAAGAAATAGAAGATATTCACTCAGCCTGGAAAAAGCAACAGGTAAATATTTAAAATATTCCAGAGTTTGAGGCCTTGTTAATACCATGCAATTTAATTGTTCGTTCGTAACTATTAAGGAATCTGTGTTCTTATTATTGTACAATTGTAAATTAGTAATCACAATAGGATTGTACCTTGCGCCCCTTCTATTAAAATTATCCATAAAATAATCCTATAAATGAAGAAAATACTTACAGTTGCTCTTTTTATAGTAACTACCCAATCGTTTGCTCAGACAGTGGGAAGCGTTCGGTTTGGATTACAATTTAGCCCACAGTTGAGCTGGATGGGTAATTCAGGTAACGTTACAAGAAGTGGAAGCAGGTTTGGACTGGCTTACGGCCTGTTAACTGAATTTTATATTCCAAAGAATTATGCTCTAGCTACTGGTTTAGGTGTTTCATATGAGGGCGGAGAACTGACTTACAATGATGCTTCTACTATGTTCAATTCCTTTGCAAACAGATCTTTTTCTTCCGGTACTTCAGTTGTCTATCGTCTTGAATACATAGAAATCCCTGTATCAATAAAGCTTAAAACAAATCAGATTGGTTATGTTACCTATTATGGGCAATTTGGTCTGATGGGAAGCATAAATATTAAATCGCGGGCAGACATTACTTCACAGACGGGCACTATTACTGAAATAATGAACAAGGTAGATTTTGGAAAAGATGTTACACCAGCAAACCTCGCATTATTAATCGGCGGTGGAATTGAATATGAATTATCCGGAAATACTGCTGTCAATGCCGGTTTGCAATTCACAAACGGCTTTATTGACATTACTGATAATCCAAAAAATTTCGTTTCAAAAAATATAATGAACCATCTTCGGCTTCAACTCGGAATTTTCTTTTAATAAGAGATTCCTGACTATGTTAATATACCATCTAAGCTTAAAACAATTTAAAATTACCCTAAGTAAGAATTTCCGATAAGTATAAAGGGATAATAATTGCGAATTGATAGAATACTATATTTAACTCCAATAATCCCGGTAAATGAAGATTGCGCTTGCACAGCAGAACTACCTGATAGGAGATTTTGAAGGTAATCGGACAAAAATTATTGCTGGAATCCGGGAAGCCAAAACGATGGGCGCTGATTTGGTATTATTCTCTGAACTGTGCGTATGCGGCTATCCACCCAGAGATTTTCTGGAATTTTCAGATTTTATAAATCAATGCAAAGAATCGGTCAGCCTCATTGCTCAGGAGGCCCAGGGAATTGGTGTTTTGGTCGGTGCTCCATCTGTCAATTCTAGTCCGGAAGGAAAAGATTTATACAATTCAGCGCATTTTCTGTATGATGGCAAGGTGCAGTACATCATCAATAAATCGCTATTACCAAACTATGATGTATTTGATGAATACCGTTATTTTGAACCAAATCAAAGTTTTGGAGTGTATGATTTCATGGGAAGAAGAATAGGGTTAACGGTATGTGAAGATATCTGGAATGAAGGCATCAATCCATTATACATTACTACACCGGTTGAAAAACTTAAAGAGTTCGGTCCTGATTATTTACTCAATATTTCCGCATCTCCATTTGATCACAATAAGGCTGTTAACAGAATTGAATTACTAAGTGGTTTAGCAAAAGAATATCACCTTCCTATTTTTTATTGCAACTGTGTAGGGGCACAAACTGAATTAATTTTCGACGGAGGCTCCCTCGTAATTGCTCCTGACGGGAAAGTATTCGATGAAATGAATTATTTCTCCGAACAGGTAAAAGTGTATGACCTGGATGAAGTAATTACGAATAAAAAAAAATCGTTTGAGCAGCCAAAAAAAAGAATTAACCTAATGCAAGATGCATTACTTACCGGCATCAGGGACTATTTCTCTAAGATGAATTTCCAGAAAGCCATTCTGGGATTGAGCGGAGGTATTGATTCAGCAGTTGTGGCGTGTCTGGCAACAGATGCATTGGGTAAAAAGAATGTGAAGGCCTTGCTGATGCCATCAGAATATTCTTCAACAAGCTCCATTACTGACGCCAGGCAATTGGCAGAAACTTTGGGAATCGATTACAGCATAATTACCATAAAAGAAGTTTATGAATCGTGCTTAGGTGTACTTAACCCATTGTTCCAAAATCAGCCTTTTGATGTTACTGAAGAAAATATCCAGGCCCGCATACGAGCTATTTTTTTAATGGCCATGTGTAACAAGCATCATTATATTTTGCTCAATACTTCTAATAAAAGTGAAATGGCAGTTGGATATGGAACTTTGTATGGTGATATGTGTGGTGGTATTTCTGTTCTCGGTGATGTTTATAAAACGGAAGTAATAGAACTCGCCCATTATATTAATGAGAAGGAAGAGATCATTCCTGTAAACACTATAACCAAACCTCCTTCTGCAGAACTGCGGCCAGATCAAAGAGATTCAGACTCACTTCCCGAATATGAAGTACTCGATAAAATTCTGTTCCAATATATAGAACACCGGAAAGGCCCTTTAGAGTTAATTAAGATGGGTTTTGAAAAGCCGCTTATTGATCGTATCCTGAAGCTTGTAAACACCAATGAGCACAAACGCTACCAGGCAGCCCCTGTACTGCGGGTCTCCCAAAAAGCTTTCGGCTCTGGGAGGCGGTTGCCGATTGTTGCAAAATATCTTGCCTGATCCAAATGGATTTGTTAATTTTAAGAGGCATCAACTTATGGAAACTTTTATACTTAAAACGTCTGCTTTTCATATGACAGAGGAGGAGTTCTTTGATTTCTGCCAGCAAAATGACACGCTGCATATTGAGCGGAATGAAAATGGCGAAATTATAGTTAGTGAGCCGTCCGGAAATTATACCAGTATGTTAAACATTAAGCTGGTAACAAAACTCGAAAATTGGAATGAGCAATACCAGCTGGGATATGCATTCAATACCGACGCAGGTTTTACGCTTCCAAATCACGCAGTTCTATCACCGGATGCTGCCTGGATTCGGAAAGAACGGTTTGATAGCCTTTCTGAAGCAGATAAAGAACGGTTTGCACATATTTGTCCCGACTTTGTGATTGAATTAAAATCCCCATCGGACTCACTTAAAGATTTAAAACTAAAAATGCTGGAGTGGATACAAAATGGTTGCCGTTTCGCATTACTTATTAATCCACAGGAACAGAGGGTATTGATTTACAGGGAAAATGGAACAACAGAGGACCGGTCTTTCAGGGAAAAAATTTCAGGTGAAGAGATCCTTCCCGGTTTTGAGTTGGATTTAAATTTTATTAAAATATAGACCTTAATCAAGTCTTCGAATATATTAATCCAGAAAGGAATTGGCCCTTAATATTTGAAAGTCAAAATTTAATTCAATAAAATTTCTTCCCCCTCCTTATCATAGAAATGATATTCCATAATGCCCATGTTATCAGTAGAATCAACATTCACCCAGCGCTTCAGCGTTAACCACCAGTTCATTCTCATGGAAGGAAATCCTTTGGTTATATATGCTTCTATATAAGGATGCACGAAAAGTGTAATCTTTTTCTGATTATTTTTAGTTACAATGTGCTTTAGATTTTTTACAATTTCATCCATAATAAGAATGGAAGGTCCAATCTTTCCTGTGCCATTACAGGAAGGACATGCTTCATCTGTTTCGATATTAACCTGAGGTTTAACTCTTTGGCGTGTTATCTGTATAATTCCAAATTTATTCAGGGGCAAAACAGTATGCCGGGCTTTGTCAAGCTTCATAGCATCTGTTATTTTTTTATTTAACAGACGTTTATTTTCCAGACTTTTAACATCAATAAAGTCAATAACAATAATTCCTCCTATATCTCGCAGCCGGAGTTGCCGGGCAATTTCTTCTGCCGCCTCCAGGTTTACGGTCATTGCATTGGCTTCCTGCGTTTCGTCATTAGACATCTTATGACCACTATTCACATCAATAACATGTAGTGCTTCGGTATGTTCAATTATGAGATAAGCACCGCTGGCGAGATTTACTGTTTTACCGAAGGCAAATTTTATTTGCTTCGTAATGTCAAACTGATCGAATAATGGCGTACGGCCAGTATAAAGCTGGACTATATCTTCTTTTTCAGGCGCAATCCTTTCAATGTAATTCCTGATCTCCTGAAAAATGTCTTTTGAATTTACTACAATACGATTAAAGGACGGATTAAGCATATCCCTTAGAAGCGTTGAAGTTTTACTCATTTCGCTGGAAACTTTTTTGGGCGCTTCAGATGCCCTCAGGTTAGCTTTCAGCTGCTTCCATTTCTCCATCAAATGTGACATATCTTCATGAAGATCCTGCACTGACTTGCCTTCAGCGAGTGTTCGCAGAATCACTCCAAAATTTTTTGGCCGGATACTTTCCAGTAAACGCAGCAGTCTCCGCCTTTCATCACTTGAAGTGATTTTTTTAGAAATGCTGATGGTATTTGTAAAAGGAATTAAAACCAGGTATCTGCCTGGCAGCGAAATATCGCAGGATAGACGATGGCCTTTAGTTGAAATGGGTTCTTTTGTGATTTGAACCATTAAAGGCTGCCGTTTGGAAATATTATTCGCAATTTTTCCCGTTTTTTGAGTCTCGGGCTCGAGCTTAAAATCGGCAAGATCATCTCCTATGGTTCCATCAAAAGCAAGCTTGGAGAATTTCTGAAGGGACCGTATTTGCGGTCCGAGATCGGAATAATGCAGGAATCCATTTTTGGGCTGTCCAATATCAATAAAAGCAGCATTTAAGCCCGGCAATATTTTAACCACTTTGGCTAGAATAATATCGCCAATGGCCATGCTCTGATTGAGCTTCTCCTGGTGAAGCTCAACTAATGTTTTATCCTCGAGCAAAGCAATTTCCACTCCGTTTGATCCGGAGTCAATTATAAGTTCCCTATCCACAGTACATTATTTTCAAAATCCCTCTCGGGAATGCACCACGTTGCAGGAAAAGTGGAAAGCCAATGGAAGAGAGCAGAACCAGGAAATATCAGACTAATTCATAAACTGAGGTTCTTGCCGAAAATCTTTTTCGTAACACAATGTTGCCTGGTGGATGAAATTTGTATGAAAAATCATTCTAAGGATATTCTTCCAGAAGAAGAAGCCAATTTATTATAGGCAACTGACGGAAACCGGTGTTATCTCTATTTCTTCTTATGGCGATTCTTACGCAACCGCTTTTTACGCTTGTGCGTCGCCATTTTATGTCTTTTCCGCTTTTTACCTGAAGGCATGGAGTTATGAGTTTTTTATTTGTTTTATATAATTATCTATTTGCGCATCAAAATCAGCACTGTTAACCAATGACTTACAAGATTCAAACGCTTTAATTGCTTCGCTTTTTCTTCCCAATGCGCGATACGCTTCGGCTAAATGAAAATATGCTTCGGAATTTTTAGGATCTACTGATACCAGCTTCTCCAATCGGGTCACCGCTTTATCATACTGTCCGGAAAGAACCGCTAATCTACCTAAAATTAAATTCATGTATTTATTGTCCGGTTCTTTGTTCTCTACATCCTTCAACAATAACACACCCTGCATAACCTGCCCCAAGCCATCAACATAGCAGATTGCTTCTTTCACCGGATAATCCATATTATCTGAATCCAGTATGGCTAATTGATGATAACATTTTGCAGCTTCCTGTGCTCCATAAATTTTAGCAAGGCTATCTGAAGTGGTAGGAAAGCCCATGAATAAGCGGTTCGCTGCTTCCTCCCATGTTTTTTTTTCATTATTAATTTCAGCTGCATCTTCAAAATATTTACCCCCTACAATAATATTTCCTGTCCTGGTCCAGGCATTGCCAATTGATTGCAACAGTAATGCTTTTTCACTGTTTCCTCTTACTTTTAGCAAAGAAAGTTGCAATGCTTCTATAGAATCTTTTTGAATATCTGTTAAGGTGGCTTTCGCTTTAACAACCAGCTTCTCAAAATCAACTGTTACAGCGTGAGAGGCTGTACCTTGCATGGTACCCGATAATGACGGAGCATCCGCCGTTTTTTCCTGTGGTGGCTTGGTATTGCCATATAGATAAAGAGCAATAACTAACACGGCACCAATTATTATTAAAGAGATTTGCTGAAGTCGCAAGGAAGAATTATTTTTTAACCTGAACACTGCTTTTTACTTTATCCATAAATGTTTTGGCAGGCTTAAATGCCGGAATAAAATGTTCAGGAATTATAATGGCTTCATTCTTTTTTATATTTCGACCAATCTTTTGTTTACGTTTCTTTACAATAAAACTTCCAAAACCCCTTACATATACGTTCTCCCCTTGTTTCAACGAATCTTTTATTTCCTTAAAAAATGATTCCAGGGCCACTAATACATCCACTTTAGCAATTCCGGTCTTATCAGAAATCTTATTTATCAAATCCACTTTTCTCATAGTTCCACTTAATTTATAACTAATTAATTATTAAATTATTCCATTATGAATGTCGCAAATTTCGAAAAAATTATTTAACCCAAAAGAAACTCGTTTTTTAAAAGAATTTAACCATGTTTTATGTGCCTTTTCTTTGTTGGGTAAAATCTAAGAAGAATAATTAATTCAGTATACCTCAATGAATGAAATCTTAAAAAAGCAAATCGACTTTCCAAAGAAATTACTTAGGTGGCATTCTGAAAATAATCGCCAAATGCCATGGAAGGAAACAACGGACCCTTACAAAATATGGTTGTCTGAGATTATCCTGCAGCAAACCAGGGTGGAACAAGGACTTCCGTATTATCTGGAAATTGTTAAGAAATTTCCCAATGTAAAGGACCTTGCTTTGGCACCGGAGGATGAAGTAATGAAAGTGTGGCAAGGGCTGGGCTATTATACACGTGCAAGAAATATGCACGCGGCAGCGAAACAAATCATGCAAGAATATGATGGAATTTTTCCTGAAACTTATAAAACAATTTTAAGCTTAAAGGGGGTTGGGCCCTATTCTGCTGCTGCTATTTCCTCTTTCTCATTTAACCTGGCTTATGCCGTATTGGATGGAAATGTTTTTCGTGTATTGTCACGCATCTTTGGAATTGCGCTTCCGGTTGATTCATCTGAAGGAAAGAAAGTATTCGCAGAAACTGCTCATGAACTTCTGGATAAAAAAAATCCTGCTGCATACAACCAGGCTATAATGAATTTTGGGGCATTAATTTGCAGGCCTCTTAACCCCGATTGCCTGAACTGTGTTTTTAAAAGAGATTGTTATGCTTTTAACAATGGTACTATCCCTCTTTTTCCTTTTAAACAGAAAAAAGTTAAGGTAAAGAACCGTTGGTTTAATTATGTAGTTATTTCAAACGGAGAAGAAGTTTTTATTGAGAGAAGAAACCAAAATGATATATGGCAGGGCTTATATCAATTTCCATTAATTGAAACAAATACTTACAAGAATATAACACAATTTAAAAAGATATTAAAATCACAGAGTTTCTTAGGCGGAAAGGATTTTACCCTTAGAACGGTATCGGATATTGTAAAGCATAAATTAACCCATCAAAGAATAAGCGTACAATTTTTAAAAGCCGAAACAGACTTTGTGAAAGGTAACTCTTGGTGGCTCTCAGTTAAAAAAAATGATTTACAACGCTACGCTTTCCCAAAAGTAATAGCGAATTACATTGAAAATTCACTATATTAGATTTACTTTTCACTCCTAAAAACTATTACCATGAGAGGAATTAACAAAGTTATTCTGGTCGGCAACCTGGGTAAAGATCCCGAGGTAAACCATCTTGAAAGCGGGGTTATGGTTGCTAAATTTCCATTGGCCACTTCAGAAAGCTATATGGATAAAACAGGAAATCGAGTGGATCAAACAGAATGGCACAATGTTGTGTGCTGGAGAAAGCTTGGAGAGATAGCTGAAAAATATTTAAAAAAAGGAAGTAAAATTTATGTTGAAGGAAAAATCAGAACGAGGAACTACACCGATAAAGAAAATCAGAAAAAATATTTTACTGAAATTATAGCAGATAATTTTGTAATGCTCGATAGCAAACCGGACGGAAGCAACAGTGGAAATATGTCACCTGCTACTGAGGGAAGTGACTCCATATCTGATGAAATGGCAGATGATCTTCCGTTCTAAAAATTAATTTAAAAAATCTTCATTGGATTTATTTTGTAGTATTCCTTTGGTGTGCTTACTCATTCACGAATTAGTGACAGTAACATTTCCGATTGAGCTGGCTTTATCAGTTCTTACCATTTTCATGTTGCTGTTGATGTCCGTATTTGTTACCGGGTCGGAACACGCTTTATTTTCACTTACATCGGGTGAACTGGAAGAAATGGAAAATAAAGCTCCCAGAACCTCCCGTCACATTCAGCATTTAATTGCCCGGCCACGCCGTTTGCTGATGCTTATCCGCGTGTTGCAAACAATAGTGAATGTTGGCATCCTGTTTTTTACTTTTAGAATAGGTGTTTTGCCACTTGACAATTTAGTGGTGGAATGGTTCGGTTATTTCTTTGAGCTGGTATTGCTTATAATTGTCTTACTTGTGTTTGAGGAAATTATACCCAAGGTCTTTGCAGGACGTAATAATATTTTATGGTCGAAAATAATGGCGGGGCCTTTATTTTACTTAGGCCAGGTTTTATATCCCGTAACCGAATTATTGATCAATGCATCCTATTTTGTCGAGAAGAAATTTGCGCGCCCTGATGAAGGACGCCAGGAAGAAGTAATGGAAAAGCAGGAAGAGCAGTTAATGGAAGATAGCGACCAGCACGATCTTCCCATTCTAAAAGGAATTCTGAAATTCGGCACCATTACCATTCGTCAAATTATGAAACCCCGAATTGATATGAACGGGGTAGATGAAAAATTATCTTTTCAGCAACTCTTAAAAACAGTTCGGGAAACACGTTATTCACGTTTGCCCGTCTATCGAAAAACCTTGGATGAGATAGTTGGTATCTTATATTCAAAAGACCTGTTGAACCTTCTCGATAATGAAAAACAAAACTGGCAGTCTCTAATCCGGACGGCTTACTTTGTACCTGAAGGCAAAAAAATTTCAGAACTGCTTACGGAACTTCAGAAAAATCAAACTCACATTTCCATTGTGGTTGATGAGTATGGGCGAACAGCGGGATTGGTAACCCTTGAAGATATTGTAGAAGAAATTATCGGTGAAATCAGAGATGAAACAGATGAGCGCATTGAACTGGAGTATGTACAGGTTGATAAGAATAATTTTGTATTTGAGGGCAAAACATCCATCAGCGATTTTTGCCATGTTATGAATATACCGGAAAATTTTTTTGATGAGGTTAAAAGTGAAAGTGACTCTCTCGGCGGGCTGTTGCTGGAAATCCAGGGTAATATTCCTCAGCCAAATGAGGTTATAGAATATGAAAACTTTTTGTTCACTGTTTTATCTCTTGAAAATTATAGAATTCAAAAGGTGAAGGTAACGAGGTCAGAAATTTATTCTGCAGGTACTGTAAACAATTAAGTGATTTTCAATATGGAAATGCAGGCTTCAGCGAATTACGGCATTTTCAAAGTTGTGAATTACACTATAACTTTTTTTATTATTGTTTTGAATTTAGCAGGATGTCGTTCGGATTATTCTCCAAAGCCCCGGGGATATTTTAAAATTGCTTTACCCCAACGCGGCTATCAGCACTTTAATAATAGTGAATGTCCTTTTAGTTTTGATTACCCTAAATATGGGAAGATAAACCGCGATACTATTTTTTTTGATACCATTCCTGATAATCCCTGCTGGCTGAATATTTCATTCCCATTACTTAATGGAAATTTATATTTAAGCTATAAACGGATTGGCGGAAAAAATAGCCTTGATCGGCTCATTAACGATTCCCATGAGCTAACCTATAAACATACGGTGAAGGCAGACTATATTAATGAAAATTTACTTTCTACACCAAACCATGTACATGGCATTCTGTATGAAGTAGGTGGTAACGCGGCATCGGAAATTCAATTCTTCGTTACTGACAGCGTGGAGCATTTTCTAAGGGGATCCCTTTATTTTTATAATACTCCAAATGCAGACTCGATTGCTCCTGCAGTTAATTTTTTAAAGCCCGATATTATTGAGTTGATAAGAACATTGAGGTGGAAAGAATCAGACAATGAGTGATCAGGCTTCCACCAGTTCCTGTGCTGCATTAATCAGTGCCTTTCTTTTTTTATAATTGTACCAAACATCAGGTACTGTTTTCTTCATCAGTGTATCAATGTGACGCATGCCTACAAGGTTTACGATCCCCTGCATTTTTGTAGTGATACTTTCCATAGCACGAAGGGAAAGGGCCAGTCCACTTTCAATATATTCCATATGGTGCCAGTAACCACCAGGCATAAATAAAGTATCTCCGTGGTCCAGCACCAATTCATAGCCTGATAAATATTTTAATGCCGGGAAGTGTGCTTCATCAAGACCGTTATAATATTTTTCAAAATTAACAAGACTCTGTACCGTAAAGGGCAAATGATACAAGCGGTTTCTCTGATCAGGTTTGAAAAGTAATACCCGTTTGCTGCCAAGAAATTGCGTATGAAAAATATGAGATAGATCCATATCGAAATGCATGTGGGTAACTGAACCTGCGCCACCGGTAAAAAGCATTGGATATTTTTTGAGAAAGCCGCCCGTTAACTCCTCCGGATACAAAAAATCCTGAATAAGCTCAGGAGCCCGGGATAAAATATTGAAAAGGAAAATACGCAGTCCTGCAGGGTCTGATTTAATCTTATCCAAATAAGACCCGAATTTCATAACTCCATCTGGTTTGTTTACCGGAGTATACGGATCTGATTTCTCGTTATTATAAACTGCAACATCGTGCCCGCCCACTTTACTTTTTATATATTCAAAGGTCCACTTTTCATAAGCGGGCCATTTTTTTGCAAGGTCTTTAATGATTACAGGGCGGTTGGGTACTAAATATTTACTATTGAAATCTTCACAGGAAATGGACAATACGGTATCAATGGGTTCCAGTATCATGGCACAAAGTTGAAATAATTTTGTATTTAAGTCGCCATGTTAACTTATTGTATTTGTTAAATGGAAGTTAAAATAACCCAAAAAAATCTCGCTATGTAGGCTTAAATATTAGAATTACCATCCATTTCTTCAAACCATCCTGCAGTTCCTCCTTCCAGAAAGTATGCATTCTTAAATCCGAGATCTCTCAAAAGCTGTGCAGCACTTTGTGATCGTTGGTTTCCATGGTTACAGATTGTTACAATAGTTTTTGATTTCGAATCTTCATCATCGATTGTTGATTTTAATTCTTCTGCTGAGAGGTTTAAAGCTTCAGGCACATGATGCTTATCATATTCCTCTTTAGAGCGAACATCAACTAATTGAACATTCGGTTCTTTTCCTGTCAGCATATCTTTTATCTCCTTCAAACTGATGGAAGTCTTTGGAGCATTCATAATTGTCTTCATGTAATTGAGGAAAAAATAGTTATTGAATAATGGTGCTTATCGTAATCTCAAGAACTTCATTCACTTTTTTATTTCCCTACGACATGTTGCTGATAATTTCATCTCCAAATTCTGAACATTTTAGGAGCGAAGCACCTTCCATAAGCCGATGAAAATCATAGGTTACACGTTTCAGTTCAATTGATTTCTCCAATCCTTTGTAAATGAGGTCTGCTGCTTCCTGCCATCCAAGGTACTCAAACATCATAGCGCCGGAGAGAATAACTGAGCCAGGATTTACTTTATCCTGGTTGGCATACTTAGGTGCTGTGCCATGGGTAGCCTCAAAAATGGCGTGTCCGGTAATGTAGTTGATATTTGCCCCGGGAGCTATTCCTATCCCTCCTACCTGAGCTGCAAGAGCATCTGAAAGATAATCACCATTCAGGTTCAATGTTGCTATCAAATCAAAGTCTTCCGGGCGGGTGAGCACCTGCTGAAGGGTAATGTCTGCAATGGCATCTTTAATTAAAACCTTGCCGGAAGCAAGTGCAGCTTTTTGCTCAGCATTGGCACTACCCTCATCCTGTAATTTTTTCGTGCGCTCCCATTGCATCCAGGTATAAGTTTGATCAGGATATTTCTCCATTGCCAGTTGATATCCCCAGTCACGAAATGCACCTTCCGTGAATTTCATGATATTTCCTTTATGTACTAATGTTATAGATTTTCTTTTATGGCGAATAGCGTATTCAATTGCTGCCATAATTAATCGCTGTGATCCAATTTTCGATACAGGCTTAATACCAATACCAACAGCCGTTTCCGGATTGTCTTTACTCTTTGCGAGTTTCAGAAATTCTTTACCGCGTTTCTTATCGCTAAAGCGAATTTTGGTATATTCTGCCGGAAAACTTTTTTTCAAAAATTTCAGGATTTTTTCAGCTTCAGGAGTACCTGCTGCGTATTCGATACCTGCATAAATATCTTCCGTGTTTTCACGAAATATCACCATGTCAACCAATTCAGGATGCTTCACGGGTGAAGGCACTCCGTCGAAGTATCTGACAGGTCTTAAGCAAACATAGAGATCAAGAATTTGCCTAAGTGCCACGTTTAATGATCGTATTCCTCCACCCACCGGGGTGGTTAAGGGACCCTTTATTCCTACCAGGTATTCTTTAAATGCGTCCAGGGTAGCATCAGGCAGCCAACTCCCACTTTGATTAAACGATTTTTCTCCCGCTAATACTTCTTTCCATACAATTTTTCTTTTGTTTTTATAAGCATTAGCAACCGCAGCGTCAAATACACGCACAGAGGCCCGCCAAATATCGGGGCCTGTTCCATCGCCTTCAATAAAAGGTATAACAGGGTCATTGGGAACTTTGATCTTTCCCCGACTCATTACTATTGTATTTCCTTCCATATTGATTTTTCGTTTTAAAAAGATTAAAGATAGGAGGATAAATGTTTAATTACTTTCTGGTAAGAGTATATAAACGTTTTAATACTACGACTGATTGGCTGGGGTTAGCTTAAAATTGAGGTAATATTGGTAAAAATGAATTTCCACCTTTATAATAGTAAGATACTTTCTGATAGCTGAAGGCTGATCTCTGAAAGTTCTTCTCAATCTTTTACTACCAGCTTAAATCCCACGCTGTGTATATTATCAATAGAAATTTTGGAATCGTCCCTAAGATATTTTCGCAACCGCGATATAAATACATCGAGCGACCTGCCCAGGTAATAATCATCAGCACCCCATATCTGTTTCAATAATTCCTCCCGGGGTATCACTTCATTTTGCTTCATACACAGCCAGCGTAACACTTCCGCTTCCCGCATTGTAAGTGTAATTTCTTTTCTGTCAATCCCTAAAGTAAGATTGGAGAAATCAAAATTATACTGACCTACCGTAAATTTCAATTTGGTTTGCTGATCGCTTTTACTGATTTTACTTCTTTTAAGAAAAACTTCAATTTTAAAGATCAGTTCATCTATACTGAATGGCTTGGTAACGTAGTCATCAGCCCCAATTCTAAATCCTGCTATTTTGTCTTCTAGCATTGATTTGGCTGTAATGAAAATGATTGGGATGTTAAAATTTTTACTTCTTATTTTTTGAGCCAGAGAAATTCCATCTAGTTTTGGCAGCATAATATCCAGCAAGCAGAGATCCACCTTTTCCTTTTCAAAGATCTCCCAGCCTGCTAGTCCGTCCACACAATGCCTTACTCTAAAACCCCGGGTTTCAAGATTATCCTTCGTTACAAATCCAAGGTTAATATCGTCTTCCACTAATAGCAGATTCGGCTTTACTTCTTGCATCACTTGAATTAATTTTTATGCAAGGTATAAAAATGGAAAAATTACTGCCATGGTTTTTCTCGCTTTCCAGTTTCATTTTCCAGTTATGGGCATTTATTACAAGCCTCAGGTAATGCAGTCCTAATCCAAACCCTTTCACATTGTGGATATTGCCGGTTGGTACTCTGAAAAATTTATCAAATACTTTCTGCTGAAACTCCTGTGAAATGCCAATACCATTATCTTTTACAGAAAAAATAATTTCACCGTTTTCATTCAGTGTTTGAATATTAATTTCAGGCATGTCCTCAGTATACTTAACTGCGTTATCCAGCAGGTTATATATAATATTAGTAAGGTGAACACGATCTGCCATAATCATGTGGTCGCAGGCATCAAGATGATAGAGGATTCTTCCCTGGTTATCGTCCAGCTTTAGACTGAAGTTGGGAATTACTTCACTAATAAGCTCGTGCAGATTAATTTCTTCGAGGTGCAGTTCTATTTTGTCACGTTCAATCTTCGCCATCTGAAGCAATTTATCGACCTGATTTCTTAACCGGTTTACTTCACTGCTGATGATGTTTGCATAGTTCCGAAGTCTTTCAGGCTGCAATATAATGTCGGGTTTGCTTAAGACCTCGGATGAAATGGCAATGGTAGAAATGGGTGTCTTAAACTCATGTGCCATATTGTTTATAAAATCCTTCTGCATTTCTACCACACGGAATTGTTTCAGGATAACAAAAATGGTATAGAAAAAGAAGAAAACGACGATGAGCAGAATGAATGATGAAAAGATCCAGATGGTCATTTTTACCCCTATGTATGAAGAACGTTTAGGAAAAGATACGATGGCATAATACGCTTCGTTTTTAAATATGGGAAGATCTGTGCTTACACTGTAGAGCCGGTCCCGTTCATGGAGATCTACATTGCGCCTGAATACGGGTGTATCATTAGCAACTGAAAAAACGGAGTAATTAAAATCCACATCAAGATTCGGATAGGAAAGCTCAGTACGTAAATAAAATTCAAGCACATTGCAATCTATCTGGTCGTTGATGTTTAGCTGAAAATTACGCGGGGAGATTTTTCGTATTACATCCAGTGTGGCAATAGTATTGGTGGAAGAATAATCTATTTGCTCCACTACGCGGCGCAATGAAAGTGCTACTGCATCATCGAAATTGGCCTCCTTTACTTGTAAGGCCTTCTGCACCCAAAATATCTGCGTTATCAAAGCCCCGGTAATACAGATTCCACCAAGGATAAGCACAAAGCGGAGCGGTGACTTTTTCATGCATTACAAAGGTATTATTTCGCCACCAGGATATATGGAGCGTCGAGTGACTTGCATTCTTAAAGCAGAAATTGTCAAGCATCCCAATTATTGCTGGGAAAGAAATTCGGCGTTTATAGTTATGGTAACATCCTGACCTGCTACAGCACCACCTGCCTCAATCATTTTATTCCACTTGAGGTTATAATCAAAGCGGTTAATGATGGTTGTAGCCTTAAACCCCACATGTGTTCCGCGCTGATCTTTTACTGATCCGCCATAGGTTACATCAAAAGTTACAGGCTTAGTAACATCGCGTATCGTTAGATTTCCCAACAGCTGATATTTTTTATCGCTTACCTTATTGATGGACGTGCTCTTAAAAGTCATTTGCGAAAATTGCTGTGCATTAAAAAAATCATCAGACTTCAGATGGTTATCCCGCATCTCATTATTAGTGCTTAGGCTACTTACATCGACATTAAAATTAACCTGGGCATCGGTAAAATCAGGTTTGGAAGAAATAAAAGTTCCATCGAAGGATTTGAATTCACCTTCCATTTCATTGATCATCATATGCTCAACTGTAAATTTCACCTTTGAATGTGCTTTATCGAGAGTCCATTGAGTTTGAGCGAAAACAGTAATATGCATAATGGATATTAAAATAATGACAAGAAGTTTTTTCATTTGTTGAAAGGGGTGTTTAAAAAATTTGGAATAAGATTTCGAACAAAGAAACAAAATATAAGTTCCTCTAAACGTGATAAGAAGTCTATGGTGGCATTATAATATAAATGATTCGCATTTTATTTTGATAGGTCAATCCTTCACCATAGACTCGGGGAAGTTTGCCATAATAACCAGCAAGTTGTTTTTTACCGAAGTTTTTTCTCTTATAACGTTTGAATAAACCAGATTTGACTTTATTGAACGGAATTTTTTTCTTATTCCAAAATCATAGCTTATCGCCATAAACAAAGCAGAAGTTTATAGAGCAGTTTGACAACGATTCATTCCGCATTATAATCGATATCGTATTTTGTGAAAAAGCATTTTATAATTGAATATCGCAACTCAATTAATTGCATTATGGCTTCCCCAAATTAATAACATAAATAAAAGCTTAAAAAAAAACCGCCCCCAACTAGAGGCGGCTTAAATTTTTTTTATGTTAACCCAACTAATTCTTCTCAAACCTCAAAACCTGCTTGTGTAAAGCATCCTGAGAAGTGATATTGATTAAATACATTCCCTTAGCGAGCTGTGAGACATCTTCACTCCAGCCGGAAGTACCTGCAGGATAGACCTTTGTCATTATTGTTTTTCCGGTTACATCCGTAAGTACAATCTGTAAAGACTGATCGGAAACTCCTGATAATTGAATCTGAACCTGACTGTTTGCCGGATTTGGAAAAAGAGAGGCACTCCAAAGGTTTAAAGCGGCACTGGACTTTGCCTGTGGCGCATTACCAACTGTAACTTTCACTACACGCACAGAGTAATCACCGTTATTCACATACTCATGAGCGCACCAGAAGGTAGTGTTATCAGAAGGATCGATACAGGAAGAAGAATAATCGCCCCATCTGCCTCCGCTATAACCGGTAGTAGCAGTAGTGGTAAATTGCGGAGCCGAAGTGCTGCCTGCGCCATCAGAAGAAAAATGCGCGGCCACGGTTCCTTGCTCAAATGTTGTGCTGCTGGAAGATGAACAGGAAATGATTGCATCGCCATTGTTATTCATGCTGATAGTACCCATCCAATAATATTTAGGTGCAGTTGCAGCAGCATCGAATAATGTTCCTGATTGAAGAAGCACCGGTGATGTAGTAAGATTTCCGATTTGATACCACCTTACTGCATCGCGATTGCCGGATCCAATGCCGACTCCACTGCTGTTTACTAAAATGGAATGAGAACACCAGAGTGAAGAAGCACCTGTGTTTACATCTTTATGAATAGTTGCCAACAATAATCTTGCATCTATCGCATCCATAGATGAACCGTTTTTATTTGGAACATCATTAGGGAAGGCAGTGGATGGCACCGTGAGATTCATTCCCGGTGAGAGCGTAGCAGTTGATCCCGATATAATAACGCGGTGTGCAACAAGCAAACCGTTTTGATTATAGTCGATGCCCACAAAGTATCCTTCTGTAGCAGCAGGATCGTCATTTGACACACCCTGCGGAGTATAGATACCACCGGTAGATGCACTCCCTATATTCCTAAATGCAAATACTTTTAAAACACCCTTATATAATTTATTTTTCTTAATTACGAAAACGGTCGAATGCTCATTGGAATTAAACATGTTGCAACCGATATATAAAGCATTTGCATCAACGCCAAGTGTTTCATAATCTGCAAAAAGTCCGGCATCACCAGCCGGAGCTACTGTATTCTGTGCAAATTGAAATAAGGTAAAGCTGGAAGTTCCCGTAATGGCAGAGCCTGAACTTACGGCGATCAGTATGCGATTATTGGTGGAAGCAATGGTAATGCTTGAAATGATCCATCTGCCTTTTATTGCATCATAACGCACCCGGGGATCCACGGCATTTGATGAACCGCGCACAGAGGCAAAGAATACATCGGCATCAAAGTCATATTGCATGGTACCAGCCTTATCAAAAACACGAATACGGCCATTAACTGTTACCACTAATTGAGTAGGCCCGCATGCCATCATTGGATCCGGAGGAATCCAGCCTTGTGAAATATTAGAATGGTTAACTGCATTGAAGCTGGTACCTATTGTAAAAGAACCGGGTGTCACCTTTGTTTGATCCTGATAATCAGGATTCCGGTAAGACGCTACGCGCGGTGATTCAGGGTTATCATATTTTTGGTGAACAATTTCCTTTTCATTTGTTTCCTGCCGCCGGTCTTTTTGTTTTTGCAACAAATTATTTTCTTCCATATACTGTTGTTTACTGATAATTTGATTTACACCCATAGTAATGCCATTATCACCACTCCAGAATGTTCCACTGATTTCTTTATTGTAGTTTGACTGCTGGGCATAACTTCTGAAAGAGAGAATAAGAAAACCCACAGGCAGTAACAGCCAAAGCCATCTGCTCGTGCGGGCTGACCATGGTTGGGTAGTCGACTTTTGCATAAGATTTAGTTTAGAAGGTAAACCTAATAATTAATACTAACATTAAAAGAGTAATTAATAACATATTGACAGCAGGTTTTCTAAAATCACCAAAATCTTTCAACGTATTTAATGGTTATACAATAAAAAAGGTCTTACAGAATTTCAGATTCCGTAAGACCTTTAGCTAGTGTTTAATCTAATCGATTACTATTTTTTTTACCTCAGTATTATTTCCGATTTGAATTTGAATCATGTAAGCTCCGCTGTTTAATCCTTCCCGGTTAAAATTCAGCTGGTGAGTTCCTTCATTCTCATTACGATTCCAGATTGTTTTTACATTTTTTCCGGATAAATCCAGGATTTGAATGCTCACCAGTGAAGGCTCATCCAATGTATAATTAAGAGTGGCGGTAGATTGAATCGGATTTGGAAAAATATCTAAAGAGCTTAGAGCTGCCAATTCTTCCTCTTTTGTGACAGCTTTTGGGGTCAGCGTCCAGGTGTTGGTATAAACATGGTCACCCTGTGGTTTTATATCTCCGTTAGCCTCTACCCCGTCCAGATAAAAGGTAACATTCCCAACGTTTGTTGATGGCGCTTTCCAGTTAAAGGTCCAGGTGTTCAATGGTGTTGCATCGTAATCCGTTACATAAACTCTGCCCGTTCGCGCATCAGTTTGAATCAGCGTATTTGAGGGATCGATCAATGAGGGTTTTCCTGCCGGGTTATTTGAAGCATCTAAAGAAGTGGTTTCAAAGCTGTAATGGATTTCACTTGGATCTATTGCAGTAACGGTTATTTTATAAGTTTTGCCTAATACATATTTATTATTCCTGCCATCATAAGAAATATCAATAGAGCCCGGTCCTCCGTTTAGCGGCGTTCCTGAGTGGCAAACAATACAAGTATTTTCACCTGGTGCTCCACTTGTTGCTTTTGGCGGGTAAGGCTTGATAACCCGTAAAGTATTACTGGTAAAAAATATGAAGGAAGTTAAAAGAATTACAATTGTAAAGAGCTGTTTCATGGTCTTAATTTTTGATTGTAAATTAAAGCTATAGGTTTTAAAGGACAAACAAAAAATTAAGTGAGGATTAAGCTTCTTCATTATTTCAACAATAGAATTGTCAAAAAATTATAAAAGGACACTGCAAACTCTATATCATTTTGTTACTTCTCCTGAATCTTCCTTCTCGTTTTCTTCAGGATTATGGGTATACCTCCAGCCGCAGCGCTTTCGCCATTCCGTGCGAAATTTTTCACGTTCCTCTGGCGTCATATTTTTTAGTTTTTCTTCCATCTTTTGTTTCCAATATCCTCCTTTTTCTTTACCATTAGATCCGCCATAATACTTTCCAGCGTGAATCCATCCCCCGCGGCCAAATCCAAATAATAATTTTGTAAGAACCAACACACCAAGGGCCTGCCAGAAATTGATCATCCCAAGGTTAAAAATTGCAGGCATTAACCAGTTCCAGAGCGTCATCAACAAAAAGCTCATCAGGGTTCCTGTAAGTAAAAACAGGGCTACCATTTTTATTGCTTTCTGTATCCACCACCGTTTCATATTGTAAGTTTTAAAGGTTTATTAGTTCATTATATAAGATCTGAAGTCTTTCACGCAAATGCAGTACTGCATATCGTTTCCTGGAAAGCAGCGTATTTACCGGTGTTCCTGTTTGCGCAGCAATATCTTTAAAGCTTTTACCCTCCAGCTCATGCAGAACAAATACTTCTTTTTGTTCGGACGGTAATGTGTCAAGGGAAGCATTCAGCGTATCCCAGATAAGGGAACGCATATATTGAGATTCCGGCGAATCCGAATGGTCTTGTATGATTTCATCGAGAAAATAATTGGAATACGTTTCATCACCGTCTTCATTAGCGCTTACCGGTATCAGGCTTGAAAAGGTGTTTGCTTTTTTCTTTCTGTAAAGGTCTGTTATCTTATTTCGGGCCACTGTAAATAACCATGCAGTTACTTTTTCGATGGGCTCCATCATGCGATAGGTATTCACAAACTGGTAAAAGACATCCTGCAGTATATCTTCCGCATCTTCTTCGCTTTTCACGCGTTGCCGGATAAAATCCAGGAGACGTTTGCGCTCTTTACGAACTGTATCCTGAATTTCTTTATTCTGCGTTGCAGTCATCATTAGATCTAGGGTCATTGCTTCATTCGTCTGCCGGATAGACGTAAGATGATGAAATATATTCTAAAATGGCACAAACAGCAGGTGTAAACGGTGCGTTGTTATAGTTCATAAAAAAATGAAATTAGCATACAATGTGCTTTCAACCCGGTAATTTTAAAAATGTGAAATAAATCAGCAGCGGCAAACTCTGAATTCGTATTAATCCTGACTACTTTAGCCCGATGAAGAAAACAAGTATTTCTTATAAGGCTACCGGATATTTTAGTAAACCGGTAATTGATTATCTTGAAAATGCTGAGGCCATTCATCCTTTTTTTCAATATGTTCCTGAAATTTCATCTGTTCTTCAGGCAATACAAAACAGAAACTCTTTTCCAACAAACAGAAAGGTACTTGCTGATGTATTGAACGTGCAACATGCAACTATTAAGGGCCGTTTTCCCACTGATTACATTTTTCAAAATATTGAGTCACTTAATCAAAGCAACACCTTTACAGTCACCACAGCACATCAACCAAATTTGTTTCTTGGTCCGCTATACCTGATCTATAAAATTATAAGCACCATCAATCTTAGCCGAAAACTGAACACTGAATACCCGGATTACCACTTTGTTCCGGTATATTGGATGGGAAGTGAAGATCATGATAAAGAAGAATTAAATCACATTTACCTTTTTGGGAAAACATTGACCTGGAATACTGATCAGCAGGGCGCTTTTGGAAGAATGAAAACGCAATCTTTATCAGTGCTGATCAATGAATTAGAATTGATACTCGGAAATTATGAAGAGGCAAAGAACTGTATTACCCTTTTACGAGAATGCTATTTACAGGAAGATACTATTGCGGCGGCAACAAAAAGATTCATTTATCATTTTTTTGCTGCAGATGGTTTATTAATCATTGATGGCGATGATCCCAACCTGAAAAAATTATTTATTCCTGTTGCTGAGAGAGAGCTATTTTCCCAGATTTCATTTCGCTTAATTAATGAAAGCTTAGAGCAGTTTACCCGGAATTATATCTCACAAATCCATCCCCGCGAAATCAATCTGTTCTTTCTTGAAAATAATATCCGCGAGCGGATTGTTAAAGAAAACAATCAATGGAAAATTTTAAACACAGAACTAAGTTTCACCGAAGATGAAATGAAAGGGTTGCTTTTTTCCTTTCCTGAGAAATTCAGCCCTAATGTTGTATTGCGGCCCGTTTACCAGGAAATGGTACTACCTGATATTGCTTTTCTGGGAGGGGGTGCAGAAATAACTTATTGGATGCAGTTAAAATCATTATTCAGTTTCCTTAATATACCATTTCCTATGATCCTGCTCCGGAATTCGGTTCTGTGGATCGAAAAAATCAGTAGCGCGAAAATGGGCAAACTGTCAATTGCTGATCCCGAACTTTTTCTACCGGCAGAAGCTCTTATAAAAAAATATATTGATGAGCAGTCGGGTGAACTCATCTCTCTTAAAAAAGAACAGGAAGCGCTGAATAATATTATGGATCAGGCGATCGAAAAATCAATAGAAATTGACCAATCGCTGAAGGGAGCATTTGAAGCTGAAAGAGTGAAAATGATAAAGGCACTTACAATGCTGGAAGAGAAATTGAGACGCGCCACCAAAAAAAAAGAAGAAGTTGCCATACAACAGATTCAATCGCTGAAGGGCAAGTTGTTTCCTAACAACGAATTGCAGGAACGCCACGAGAACTTTTTATCTTTTTATATGAAGTACGGGAATCAATTTTTTGAAGAGTTGAAATCAAATCTTAATCCGCTTGAAAGAAAGTTTACCATTTTATCGGAAGAATAATGCAGGTTCTTAAATAATTTGCATCAACATCAAAATACTATTATCGTATTGTTTTATCCCGAAAAATATTCCATGACTACTTATGAAAAAAATGCAGCTGAAGAATTGCAACGCTGGGAAAAACAAATGTTGAGAAGGTCCTCCACTCTAAACAGAGCAGCGAAAAACTTACAGAATAAGATCAATAAAATAATTCCTGAAAAGGTACACCGCGCGGTCACAAAAGCAATAAAAGAAACGGTACGGGTTGTTCTTTTCGGGGCAAAATTTACTACCCGTAAACTGTTAAAAGACTACACTCTGGAAGCCAGGGAACTTTTGGCACAGGAGCGCATCGGTTTTTATAAAAAAACTGCCGCTTTTGAAGGGGGTGTTACCGGAGCGGCAGGCTTCCTTGCTTCTCTTGCTGATTTTCCCATACTGCTTACTCTCAAAATAAAGCTGTTATTTGATATTGCGGCCTTATACGGCTACTCTGTAAAGGATTACCGCGAACGGCTATATATATTGTATATTTTTCAACTAGCATTTTCCAGTCGCGAGCACAGCAGGGCTATTTTTATAAAGATTAAAAACTGGACTAACGAGGCAAATCAGCTTCCGGCCGATATCCACGAGTTTGACTGGCGCAGCTTTCAGCAGGAATATCGTGACTACATTGATATTGCCAAGCTGGCTCAATTCATACCTTTTATAGGCGCGGCGGTTGGAGCAATAGTAAATTATAATTTGGTTAATAAACTGGGCCGAACAGCTATAAATGCTTATCGCCTCAGGTATTTTGATGGTTTGGCATTTCAAACTTCCATTAAGAATTAATCTATAATTAAGCTTCAACCCGTTAGTTCAAGATGGTAATTATTTTAAAACAAAAGGGTTGACAATTCGCCAACCCTTCCGCTAGTGTTTTACACTTATCTTAATTTTTCATCCACTTTACATTCCGGGTAGTTCCTGTCTCGTCTGTTATACTGAAAATATACATTCCCTTGTTCCATTGCTGAACCTCTAACGTAAAAGCTTTAGAGCCTGGTACCACTGCTGAGTGCACTATATGACCAACCATATCAGAAATATTTATGTTAACAGTGCCTTTGTAATCTATCAGGTTCGCAGTAATACTGCTCGTTGCAGGATTAGGATAAACAAATAATTTATGGTTTCCTGTGCTGTTACCTATTGTCGATTCAGCATTCTTCCGACCCACTATATTAACTGTATAATCTTCCACTTCACCACGACTAAATATTTCACATGGCGTTGCAAAAGTTTGATATTTCATAGAAACTCTCATGCGTGTGGGTCCAAGCGTAGCTGTAACAGGTATGCCAATGTTATGAGTTTCCCACCCGATCTGGCTTGACTTGTAGCTTACCACCTTTTCACCTGCATCATCAAAATCCCCATCGTGGTTGTAATCGATCCATACATCCCATCCTTCTGTGAATGTGCCACCGGCCATACCGGCGCTTAAAGTAATATCATTACTTGAACCTAAAGCAAGATCAGCACTTAAATAAGTGTAATCTGCATATCCGTTATCACTTTCAGACTGGCTTGAAATTCCATTTAACAGCACGATATCGATCCATTCTTTAGTAGCACTCTGTCCTTTTGAAGCGCAGTAACCCGTTCCCAAGGTAACGAACTGCTGGTTAGCAGAAAATCCCGTTGGCCCGCTGTTACAAACTGCTTCCACTTGAACGTCGTAGTTGGTGCCGGGAAATAATCCCGTGATAGTATATTGTGTCTGATCGGTAGATATTTGAGTCCACTGGGATGTAGTGCTCGTTTTATACCTAACGTGGTAGACAATTGCATTGTCTACAGTATCCCAGGTAATGGTGCTGCCATCCTGTGTAATATTGGTGACTGCTATATTAACAGGGACTGAACAAGATGCGTTGCCGGTATTATCAAGATAATGAACGGTAATGGAACTCACAGAACCTATCACAAATAAGCTATGATCAGTTCCGGTAACAAGGCTTACGCCCTTATTTCCGTCAGAAATAGTATCAATAAGAGCTGTCCACTCAAGGGTACCATTAGGCTTATATTTCACAGTTACCATCTGCTCCGCTCCTAAATTGGACCCACCCGGAAAAGGACCGCCGAGACCAGTAATGAAAATATTGTTACTGCTGTCCACCACCATTCTTGATGGGAATTCATCATTATTGCTGGTTTTATCATATCGCTTCATCCATTTTAATGTTCCTTTCAAGTTAAACTTTGCAGTAATCCAGTCTACGTAAAACGATATGCCTCCTACAGATTGGTTGCCATCTCCAATAACGATTAAGTTTTGGTCGGGTGTAAATTCAATTTGAGTAGGAATTTCTCCTCCCTGAAAATCATATGCTTTCACAAAAATTAAAACGCCGTTTTTATCGTATTTGTAGATACCAAAATCATTGGTAGTATTAGGTCCTACGGCATTGTAAATATCGGTGATCACATAGGCTTTGTGCGTATTGTCGAAAGCAATATCCTGTCCGCCATCGCCTGCAGCCACGGCAATCCACTTTGAATTTCCGTCAGTATCCAATACCCACGTGCTTGCATTTGCGTTGGCATAAAGTGTGTGTCCTTCTAGGCCTAAAAATTTATCTTTTAAGCGGATATTGGACACATAAAAGAAGGAACTGTTGTTATTAAAAGACTGCACTTTTGTCCATAGTACAATTCCTGCAGAAGAAACCTTTACGGCTACAAAACCCGAAGTACCATTTATATTACCACCGGAACCGATATATACATTGCCGGAACCATCCATTTGGGCCGTTACTTTTGTGCGGTTGGCACTGTTATTAAAGAAAGTGAAAGTTCCATTTACATCAGTTTCATAAAGGAAATTGCCACTTGGATCATACTTAATAACAACGAGAGCCACTGCGAACGGACCTTCCTCGAGAGATGAATACTGATACCCTACAATGACAGGATTTCCCTGGGGATCGACAAATACGCGAACGGCATTTTGGCCATTAGATAGATTACTGGAAGCTCTTGTAATTTCCCATTGAAAATTACCAAAGCGGTCACGCTTGGTCATGTGAATAAGGCCGTCACCGGAACCAAGAGCATAACTATTATTTGAAGTATCGCGGTCTATCCAGATGCCGCTTGCGGTGCTGGTTCTAAGCCAGTCAATGGAGACGCCTGCCATTGAATTGCTGAATGTAAATACTAAAATAGAAATTAGAGTGATTAAATTTTTCATTGGCATTATGGATTATGGTTAACAATCATAGAAGAAATTTCCGTTAAAAAGAATGGCGAAAATATCTTAGGTATAGCCGCGGGAAAAATGTTTATGTATGAACGGGAATAAATGATGAATGAATGAGATAGAGTATCTATTATACGTGCGAAACTTTTTCAACACCTGACTTAAATTATTTCTACATTGGTTAAGGCGACATTAAGGTTATCTTCATACACCCGCATCTTGCAGAATCATTCATTTCGCTTTACATTTGACCGCTGTTCAAAATAGCACAAACAATGGCTGAAGTAGACCTGATTATGCCGAAAATGGGAGAAAGTATTATGGAAGCCACGATTTTAAAATGGTTAAAAAAGGAGGGTGATTCAGTTGCAATAGATGAACCCATATTGGAAATTGCTACCGATAAAGTAGATTCCGAGGTGCCATCTACGCATTCCGGTACCATTTCAAAGATTCTATACCAGATTAATGATGTAATACCTGTCGGTAAAACAATTGCAATTATACAGACAGAAGGAAATATGGCAGTTAAACCTGTAGTTGCTGATTCTCGAATCCAACAAATTTCAGATCCGGAAATTAAGGTTCCTTTTGTTCCTAAACCAGAAATAAGGCCAGTTGTAACAGAGGCAAGGTTCTACTCTCCGCTGGTTTTAAATATAGCCCGCAGTGAAGGAATTGCAATGAATGAGCTGGAAGCCATTCCGGGTACCGGAGAAGGTGGCCGTGTGACGAAAAAAGATATTTTAAATTTTGTAAAAAGCCGGGGCCAGGAGGAAGAAGAAACCAAACAAGAATCACCTCCCGTAAAACTTCCTGATGAAACCTTTAAAGGACCAGCGGTTTCAACCAGTGGCAATACGGAGATTATTGAAATGGACAGAATGCGCAGGCTGATAGCCGATCATATGGTAATGAGCAAGCGCACATCACCCCATGTAACCTCTTTTGTAGAAGCAGATGTTACTCATCTTGTATTGTGGAGAGAAAGGATTAAGAATGCTTTTGAGAAACGGGAAGGGGAAAAGATCACCTTTACCCCCCTGTTTATTGAGGCAATAGTTAAGGCAATTAAGGAATTTCCAATGGTAAATGCCTCAGTTGATGGCACAAAAATGATCCGTAAAAAAGATATCAATATAGGCATGGCAGCAGCTACGCCTTCAGGAAATTTAATTGTGCCCGTAATAAAGAATGCTGATACAAAAAATTTAGTTGGCCTTACAAAAGAAGTTAATGATCTCGCCCGCCGTGCACGAAATGCTCAGCTGAAGCCGCATGAAATAGAAGGCGGAACTTTTACCATTACCAATGTGGGTACCTTTGGAAATGTTATGGGTACTCCAATTATTAATCAGCCGCAGGTAGCAATTATAGCTACAGGTGCAATAAAAAAGAAACCAGCGGTTCTTGAAACAGAAGAAGGAGATGTGATTGCAATCAGGCACATGATGTTCCTCTCTCTTTCTTATGATCACCGTATCGTGGATGGGGCACTCGGAGGGTCCTTTCTTCGAAAAGTAGCAGATTACTTAGAACAGTTCAATCCTAAAAGGGAATATTAATATAGAGAACATAATTACTTGCACCTTTTCTAAACTCGTATTAGAAATTAAAATTTCAAAACCCTAAATCTGAAACCTTAAACTTCAAATTCTTCCATGCAACAATTTTATCTTCCTATTAAAGATTTTCATTCCTATTGGAGATGGCTGGTCCTGGCTTTAGCTGTAATTGTTATAATTAAATACCTTATTGGCTGGTTGAATAAAGGGAAATTTTCACTTGCAGATGATCGCCTTGGCTTATTTTATATGATAAGCATGGACGTACAATTATTGATCGGACTGCTTCTTTATTTTTTTTTAAGCCCCATCACTCAGAGTGCTATTCAATTCGGAGGTTATCAAATGGAGGACGACAATGTTAGGTTTTATGCTATTGAGCATCCGGCAGCTATGGTACTGGCCGTAGTATTTGCTCACGTAGGGAGGGTATTATCAAAGAAGGGCATTAACGATAATGTTAGATTTAAACGGGGAACCATCCTGTTTGCGATTTCGCTTATTATTATGCTTGCAATGATTCCCTGGACTAATCGTTGAGGTAACATTAACCACGCAGCAAGTTTCTGGGCTAATAAAGTTAATTATACAGCTCCCTTATTCCCATATTCCAGAACATAAATGACCAGATGTCAGTCTGCTCATCTATTGTTTTAGACAGTGGTTTTCCTGCTCCATGACCTGCCTGCTTATCAATACGTATCAATACCGGATTATTTCCTGATTGTGCTTCCTGCAGACGCGCGGCAAACTTAAAAGAGTGTCCGGGCACTACCCTGTCGTCATGGTCAGCGGTTGTAATAAGAGTTGGAGGATAATTCACTCCATTTTTAATATTATGGTAGGGCGAATATCCGTACAGGTATTTAAAATATTTAGCACTATCACTAGATCCATAATCATTAACCCACCCCCATCCTACTGTGAATTTTTGAAAGCGCAACATATCCATAACCCCGACCGCCGGGAAACAGACACCAAAGAGATCGGGTCTTTGCGTTTCACAGGCGCCGACTAATAATCCGCCATTGCTTCTGCCCATTATGGCAAGCTTTGATTTTGTAGTGTAATTGTTTTTTTTAAGATATTCTGCAGCTGCAATAAAGTCATCGAAAACATTCTGCTTATTTAATAGTTTTCCGGCATCATGCCATTTATCACCATACTCTCCTCCGCCACGTAAATTAGCAACAGCGAAAATTCCACCATTTTCTAATAAAATGTAATTCGATATGCTGAAGGCTGGAGTGCTGCTTACATCAAATCCACCATATCCGTACAAAAGCGTAAGATGCGAGCCATCTTGTTTCAGGTCCTTTTTATGTGTTAAGAACATGGGAATTTTAGTTCCATCTTTACTGTAGTAAAACACTTGCTCAGTTATGTAATCCTCAGTATTTACTTTCAAATCACTCTTTTTAAATATTTCCGATTTACCTGATGCTATGCTGTACCGGAAAACAGTATTTGGCATGGTGTAAGAAGTAAAATCATAGAAAACTTCCTTATCTTCCCGTAATCCGCTAAATCCTGTTGCGGTACCCAAGCCCGGCATTTTAATTTCATTGTCCAATTTCCCTTCGTAAGTGTACTGATATACATGCGTTATGGCATCTTTTAAATAACCGCCAAACAGTTTGCCTCCTGCTGTGGCATAAAAAGAGGCACGTTCTGGTTTTTCAGCAATAATTTCTTTCCAATTTTTTTTATCCGGACTTTCAGGATCTACAAGAACTACATGATAGTTTTCGGCTCCATCATTTGTCTGAACTAAAAATTTCCCGTTCACATCATCCAAAATGCCGTAATTTTTTGAAAATCCTTTAAAGAGCAGGCGAAAATCTAGTTCATCTTTTGAAAGATCTTTATACCATAATTCAGAACCATCTGTTCCTTCTGAGATATAAATTATAAGAAATTGCTCATCCTCTGTAGTGGCAGCACTGATATAGCGTAAAGGGTGCTCCTTATCCTGATAAATAAGCCGATCAGCAGACTGTGGCTGTCCCATCTTATGATAGAAAACTTTTTGATATTCATTTTTTGCCAGAAGCTCAGTACCTCCCGAAGGAGCGTCGTAGCCACTATAATAAAAGCCATTTCCCTGCCATGCCGCCCCTCCAAACTTCAGCCATTTTAGGGAGTCACCTGTATTCTTCCCGGAAGCTACATCCAGCACATAGGTTGTTTCCCAATCTGAACCTGCCCGGTTTACATGATATGTGCAGTAGCGATGATTCTTAGAAAAAGCATCTATAGTAGTGGTGGCTGTTCCTTCCTTGGATAATTTATTGGGATCCAGAAATATGGTTTCCTTTTTTGTTACTTCATTCTGCATGATAACCTGCGACTGATTCCGTAAGCCATCGTTGTAATTATAAAAAATGTTTTCTCCGTTTATGAATGCGGCTGAGTATTTGGGAAAATTGTAAATCTCAGTTAATCTTTTTCTGATTTTCTCACGAAAAGGAATGCTTTTCAGGTAATTAAATGTGACCGTATTTTCTGAATCCACCCATGCTATTACATCGGCAGCTGTATCGTTTTCCAGCCAGCGGTAAGGATCTGCAACGGTGGTTCCAAAGTAATGGTCTAGCTGGTCTCCTTTTTTCGAGATTGGATATTTCACAACCTGTGCATCTGCAAATAATATTCCCGCTACTAACAGCGTAAATAACAGAGCTATAATTTTAGTCATATATTGAATGTATTGATCTTACAAAGATAAATTTTGAAATGAATAGATTGACAACCCTGTTCCCGAAGGATAAAGCAGTAGCCAGAAATCAATTAGCGTGTACCTTTAAGGGATGAATGAGTCACTATTTAATTCTCAACGGGATATACTTATTTCCTGTGCTCCTTTCATATCTCCATACTTAAAAAGTGAAATAATTTCACTCGGATTCGAAATAAAAGAAGAAGCGCATACTCATCTTATTGTTGAGGGAAATTTTCGGGATACCATTCGGTTAAATATTCATTTAAGAACAGCAAACCGGATATATCTTTTAATAGAAAAATTTGCTGCTCCTACTATAGACCATTTATATACCGAGATAAAAAAAATTGGCTGGGAAGAAATATTGCCTGAAGATGGCTATTTCAGCGTGCATTCAGTAGTGGAACATCCGGAGGTGGAGAACACAATGTTCTTAAATATGAAAGTGAAAGATGCCATTGCAGATCGCTTTCAGGAAGTAATTAAAAAACGACCTGATTCAGGGGCTGAAAAAAACAGATCGGTGATCTTTATTTTCTGGAAAGATAATGAAGCAATGATTTACCTCGATACATCCGGTGAACCATTAACCCGGCATGGATATCGAAAGCTTGCTTCAAAAGCTCCATTACAAGAATCCCTTGCTGCTGCGCTTGTACTATCCAGCCGCTGGAACCGGGAATCAAGTTTTATTAACCCAATGTGCGGTGGAGGTACTTTAGCTATTGAAGCCGCACTGCTTGCAGTCAATAAGCCTCCAGGGCTAATGAGAACCAATTATGGTTTTATGCATGTAAAAAATTATGATCTATCTGTTTTTAATGATGTTGTTAAAGATGCTGAGGAAAAAATTAAAAAAAACACGCAGGTAGAAATTATAGCAACAGACCGCGATGAAAGAGCTCTGTATGCCGCCCGGTTAAATGCAAAAAATGCAGGTGTAGAAGAATTTATCCGTTTTATTAAGTGTGATTTTATGACTACCCCGGTAGGGGGAAATAGCGGTGTGGTAATCTTTAATCCCCCTTATGGAGAGCGCCTCGGTGCAGTCGCAAAGCTGGAAAATACATATGCAGAGATTGGTGATTTTTTTAAAAAAAGATGCAAAGGATATTGGGGATATTTACTGACAGCGAATATGGATCTCGCAAAAAAAATTGGCCTGAAAGCAAAAAGAAAAATTGATTTCTACAATGGCCAGATTAAGTGCAAATTTCTCGAATTTGAACTTTATGAAGGTTCCAGAAAAATAAGTAAATCCCGGAACCACGATCCCTCTTCCGTTGTTGAGCGAAACAATGAAGAGATTTAATCAAATTTTCGATTATTGGTTTATAATGAATTTCTTAAGCACAAGTGTATTACCAGGAGATGGTTTAAATGTCATAATTTTGCGGCATAATCTTTATGCAGCCTTCTATCGTATATAATTTTGTTTTTTAAAATTTGTATAGTTCCACAATGAATAAGTTTAACTGTGTACTTGCCGTTCTGGCAGGCTTGTTTTTTATTAACCGGGCTAAGGCTCAAACTCCTGAATGGAAAGATGTGGCACCAATTTTTTACCATAATTGCGCCACCTGCCACCGTGAAGGAGAAATTGGTGATAAGATAGCACATTTCACATCCTACCAGTCTACCATCAATTCCAAGATTTCTGGTTATTTCTACTCTATCCCTATTGATGTGCAAACGGGTGTGATGCCTCCGTGGAAAGCTGATCCGCATTACACCCAATTCCTGGACCAGCGCTTACTCAGTCCGGAAGACAAACAAAAGCTGATCGACTGGGTAAATGCAGATGGACCTGCCGGAGATACCACGCTTGCACCACCTTCTCCTGTTTTTCCGAAGGGATCGCAATTAGGAATCCCTGACACTACGTTAAGCATGTCCCAGGCTTATGTGGTTCCCGGTGATGGAGGCGATCATTATCAGTGCTTCGTTTTACCTACTAACTTTAATGGTGATAAAGCAATAAGCGCAATTGAGTTCCGGCCGGGAAATGCCACGGTTGTACACCACGTTTTTCTTTACTTGATAACCGACAGCACAGCAGTTGCTGCTGATAATGCCACACCTGAATATGGTTACCCTTCCTTTGGCGGTGCTGATTATGACACTTTTAACGTTCATGCAAATTTTTTAACTCTGTATGGCCCGGGACTTACTCCAAGATTTTTTTCAGATAACAGTATTGTTAAGTTTCCCCCAAATTCCTTTTTGCTTATTCAGATTCATTATGCACCTACCTTTGTTCAGCAAACTGACTCTTCTTCGGTAAATTTATTTTATGAAAAGAATGTGAATCCTGATTCATCAAGGATTTCATACGGTCACCGTATCGGGGAAAAATTTATTACAGAGCCGGGTTTCTATTTGCAGGCGAATCACGTTCTTACTTTTCATATAGATTATCCTGTTGATTCACTTTCAGACAGCCTGGATCTTTCTTTATATGCCATTGCCCCTCACATGCACCTGTTAGGCAAGTCAATGAAGATATGGGCAACAACCGGTGAAAATGATTCTATACCTCTTATTTATATTCCTAACTGGAGCTTTAACTGGCAAATGCTTTATAGTTTTCCTTTCATGATAAAGCTACCGGTGCATTCTCATCTTCATGCTGAAGCATCTTATGATAATACGGTAAATAATCCTTACAATCCGAATAGCCCGCCTGTAGGCGTTCACTATGGTGAGTCATCCCACGATGAGATGTTCAAATTCTTTGTCCAGTATTTATATTATAAGCCGGGTGACGAAAATCTCATTATCGACAGCTGCTGGCTCTCTGAAAATTGCGGATATATTCTAAGTGATGGAAACTTGGGGAGTGTGGTTAAGTCGCCACAGTTTTATAATTTATCTCCTAACCCGGCAACAGATCAATCGGAGATCAGTTATTTTTTGCCGACGCAGCAAAACGTATCATTATCCATATATAACCTGACCGGTCAGCTTGTCAAGGCGCCCATCAGCAACGAGGTTACAAATCCGGGTTTCCATAAAATGGATTTAAACCTGAATGATATTGCAACTGGAATGTATTTCTGTGTATTGCACGTGGGCTCGAAAATGCTTACTAAACAGTTAATTATTCAGCATTGATTTTAGCTCTATAACGTAGAAAAACCCGGCTTAGCAGTCGGGATTTTCTTTTACATAAATTTATAAGCTGAATATCCTGATGCTGATATCTTAATCGAACAAAAATCCAGGTCCTTTGGGCATTGTTTTGCCGAGATGCTTAAACGCCAGTGCGGTTGCTTCTCTTCCGCGGGAAGTGCGTTTAAGGTAACCTTCCTGTATTAAAAATGGCTCATACACTTCTTCTATCGTTCCGGCTTCTTCTCCAACGGCAGTAGAAACAGTATTAATGCCAACCGGACCACCTTTAAATTTTTCTATAATTGAGGAGAGGATTTTATTATCCATTTCATCAAGGCCATGTTCATCCACATTTAACGCATTTAGCCCATACCGCGCCATTTCAAGATCAATTTTACCGTTCCCCTTTATCTGCGCAAAATCGCGCAACCTTCGCAATAAGGCATTTGCAATCCTGGGTGTACCTCTGCTTCTCCGAGCAATTTCAAAGGCACCGTTTTTATCTATTCCAGTATTTAAAATATGGGCTGACCGATGGATTATTTTATTTATCGTTTCAATATCATAGTAATCCACTCGGGAAACGATTCCAAAACGTGACCTTAATGGTGATGACAGAAGTCCTGAACGTGTAGTAGCACCTACTAATGTAAACGGGCTCAGGTTGATTTGAATGGATCGTGCATTCGGACCCGTATCCAGCATAATATCGATCTTAAAATCCTCCATCGCTGAATACAGGTACTCTTCTACTACTGTGCTCAGGCGATGGATCTCATCTATAAATAACACATCCCGCTCGCCGAGGTTAGTGAGCAAGCCTGCCAGGTCGCCGGCTTTCTCCAATATAGGTCCTGAAGTTATTCTGATATTCACTCCCAGCTCATGAGCAATTATGTGTGCAAGGGTTGTTTTTCCCAAACCCGGAGGTCCATGTAACAGAACATGATCCAGTGCATCACCGCGTTGCTGTGCAGCCTGTATAAAAATTTTGAGGTTTTCAACTATTTTGCGCTGGCCTGAGAACTCGTCAAATGCATTAGGTCGCAAGACCTTTTCAACCTCCAACTCTGAAGTGTTCAGATTTTTTTCTCCTGCTTCAAGATTCTGATTTCGCATACATCAAAGTTGAATGATCTTTTGTGAATAAAAAACATTAGAGACCAATTGTATGGGATTGATTTTGCGATATTATTGAGAAAGTGAAATAATTTATTTATCATTGTTATCTAAGAAATCCCATTCTAAAACTAAAGCTGCTCCGTTGATAAAGAAAGTTTTTACTCCGTTTATTACCTTGCTTCTTTTTTCGTTCTTCCTTACTACCAGATCTTACGCGCAAAATGCTATTCTGGATGGCAAAGTAATAGATGAAAAAGGCGGACCTGTTTCATATGCCACTGTGGTTCTGGAGGGAACTCAATATGGCGCAAATACTGATGATAACGGTTTGTATGAAATAAGTGATATAGCTTCGGGATCCTACACACTTAAAGTTTCTTTTATCGGCTACACTGATTTCCGGGAACCCGTAACTGTATCAGGAAGCAGGCAAACCTTCAACATTACTATGAAGGCTGCCTTTCAGTCTTTAAATGAGGTGGTGGTATTGGGCTACCAAACCCAGAAACGCTCCAATATTACCGGTGCCGTTTCAACTGTAAATGTGGAAAGCCTTTCAAAATTACCTGTAGGAAATGTTGACCAGGCATTGCAGGGCAAAGCATCGGGCGTTCGTATTACCCAGTCTACCGGTCAGCCTGGGGAAGGAATTGCTGTAAGGATCAGGGGCATTGGAACCATTAATGACAACAATCCTCTTTTTGTTATCGATGGAGTTCCTACTAAAGATGGAATCAATTTTTTATCTGCCAATGATATAGAGTCTATAACGGTTTTAAAGGATGCTGCTTCTGCTGCAATTTACGGAGCACGGTCCGCTAATGGTGTAGTAGTAATAACCACTAAAAGAGGTAAAAAAGGCACCCCGCAGTTTAACTATGCTGGCTATGGAGGATTTCAAACCCACGGTGATCTGACGAAAATGTGCAATACTGCTGAGTATGTAGAATTGTATAATGAAGCTGTTGCTAATGATAATTTACAGATCACAAATTCTGCATTAAAACGCACTCCGATACCTGCAGGATTAGACCTTGCAGATACAGATTGGCTTAGAGCCATCTTCCAGCATGGGCCTATCCAAAGCCATCAACTGTCTGTCTCGGGGGGGAATGATAAAACGCTGTACTTTATTTCAGGTGATTATTTCAGACAGGAAGGAATTATTATCAACTCTTACTATGAACGGTATTCGCTGAGATCGAAGTTAAATATTGATTTAACTGATAAATTAAGCATCGCAAATAACATCGATATTTCATATTCTGACAGAAATATCGTGGGTAGTTCTGGTGATGGCTATGGTGGAAATGGTGGAAGTGTAATCCGATATGCGCTTTTCCGTACTCCGGCAATACCTGTTTATAATCCTGATGGCACCTATACTGATTTGCCTGATAATCCCAATTTTTTTGGAGATGGATATAACCCTGTTGCTTTGGCAGCCTATACGGATAATAAAGAAAAGCAATCCCGTGTGTTTGGAGATCTTAATGCTGAATATAAAATAATTAATGATCTGAAATTTAAAACTGATTTTGGCCTTGATGCTATTTTAACCAATGATAAGCGCTTTGATCGAAATTATGGTACCAACCTCCGCGTAAACAGTCCTAGCAGGCTTACGGTTAGCACCAATACCAACATTAATTTTATCTGGAACAATACATTATCTTACAATAAAACCTTTAATGGTATTCACAACGTAACTGCTATCCTTGGAACGGAGGCAATCAGTAATACCAACCACATCCATGGCGGATCGGACCATAATTTCCCTGACCAGATCGGCAGCCTGCTGTTTTTAGGTAATGGACTTAATATCAATTCCCAGAATGTTTTTGAAGGAGAGCAACAGTGGGCATTATTTTCCATCTTCGGCAACGCCAACTATTCGTACAACAATATTTATCTATTGTCTTTTAACATACGAAGAGACGGCTCTTCGCGCTTTTCACCCGCTAACCGTTATGGTACTTTCTTTTCAGGTTCAGCGGGGTGGAATCTGCATAATGAAGAATGGTTTAAAAACTCAGTTACGGCAATTTCAAAACTCAGGCTTCGGGCAAGTTATGGAGAGCTGGGAAACCAGGATATTGGAAATTATCCCTGGGCATCCATCGTTGGGGGCGGATTTAATTATGTACTGGGTATGCCACCCGCAAGCAATTTAGGTTATACAGTAACTACACGGGGTAATGAAAACGTGAAGTGGGAATCTTCTACACAAGCTGATGCCGGTATGGATGTAGGTGTATTCGAGAATAAATTAAACCTGACCCTTGATTACTATATCAAGACCACTTCAGACATGCTGATTCCAATTCCATTACCCTTAATTGGCGGAAGTGCGACCACGCCTTATGTTAATGCCGGTAAAGTTCGCAACCAGGGATTCGAAGCTGAGTTGAATTTCGATAATAGCCTGGGATCGTTAAAATATGGCATCAATGCAAATCTGGCAACAGTAAAAAATAAAGTAATTTCTCTTGCCAACGGATCTCCCATTCCCGGAGGGCGGATTGACAATGGTGTGTATGCTACTCTAACTGCTGTGGGCCAACCCATAGGTTCTTTTTATTTACTTGAAATGGAAGGAATTTTTCAGAACGAGGCTGATATCTTTGGTAACGCTTACCAGGGCCCTGACATACACCCTGGTGATGTTAAATTTAAGGACCAGAATGGCGATGGAGTGATTGATGAAAAAGATAGGACCTTTTTGGGAAGTGCCATACCAAAATTGATATATGGATTTACCGTGAATCTGGCTTACCGGAATTTTGACTTCTCTGTTTTTTTCCAGGGAAGCTATGGTAACAAATTATACCTCCAGGTAAACCAGGATATAGAAGGATTTTATCGTGCTTTTAATTTAACGCAACGAGTCTATGATGAAAGATGGACTGGCGAAGGTACGAGCAATACCATGCCACGCGTATCCTGGCTTGGTTCAGCAAATAATAAAACACCAAGCAGCAGGTTTCTCGAAGATGGGTCTTATTTGCGATTAAAAAATCTTCAGATTGGTTATAATATTCCGCAAAAGCTGCTAAGTAAAGCTCATATAAAGGGGTTGAGAATTTATGCAACGGCTCAAAATCTTTTAACTTTTACAAAGTATACAGGCCTTGATCCGGAAATGCATACCAGTGATAACCTGCAAAGTGAAACTTACAGAGGCGATGTTGCGGCGGGAATTGATTGGGGCACCTACCCAAGCGCGCGCAGCTATATCGCCGGAGTAAACTTGACTTTTTAAGAGGCGTAAGTGGTTAAATTACTTTTATTTAAATTTACACAATGCAGTTGAAGAGTTTCAAAATAAATAAACCCATACTGAACATTAAAGCGTTGAATAATACATTATATCTGCGATTTTTTTTAAAACGTTTTTACTATAGTGTATCAGCTATTTTAATTTTTTTTACAGGAACAGGGTGCAAAAAATTTCTGGATAAAGAAATTCTTGGTAATTACCCGGAAACGGAATTTTATCAAACCCAGCAACAGGCCGTATTGGCAATTAATGCTGCCTATCAGCCATTGGCTTTTTATACTCCTCAAAATCGATTATGGGTTTTTGGTGATGTAGCTTCTGATGATGCTGCGAAAGGTGGTAATGCAGGTGACCAGGCGGATATCGGATTGATTGATGATTTCAACATCACTCCTATTAATGGTAATCTTGAAGATGAGTGGGCACTGTTATATGAAGGAGTAACAAGATGCAATATTGTGCTTGCCAAGGTGCCACCCATCAGCATGGATGCTACTTTACAGGCAAGAATACTTGCTGAAGCAAAGTTCCTAAGGTCGTGGTATTACTTTACACTGATTAATATTTTTGGAGATGTTCCACTTGTGCTGACACCTTTAAATGCTGATCAGCTACAGGTTCCGCAATCACCAATGACTACTATTTTTGAAAGCGTAATTGAGCCCGATCTTATTGATGCTGCAATGCATCTTGCTCCTGCTTATGCAGGTGCTGATGTAGGCCGGGCTACCAGTGGTGCTGCTACTGCATTGCTTGCTAAAGCATATTTATTTCAAAAAAAGTGGGATCAGGCGGCTTCGGCTGCAAACCAGGTTATTTCCAGTGGCATATACAGCCTGATGCCAGTATACAATCAAAACTTCAATGTTAATTTTAAAAACAACTCAGAATCAGTATTTGAATTTCAGCATTTAAGCGGCCAGGTGCCCTTCACCGGAAATGTATTAAATCAATGGTTTGCACCGGCAGTAGATGGAGGTTATTATTTCGACGCTCCGACCCAGGATTTCGTTGATGAATTTGAAAAGACTTCTTCCGGGTTATACGATCCGCGGTTAGATTATACTGTAGGCCGTGACAGCATGCCATGGTTTAACGGGGAGATATTCAGTAAAGACTGGTCGCCTACTGGTTATCTTACAAAAAAATACCAGCAACCATTTTCAGAAATTAGTAAGGCTCTTAAGGGTGATGGAAGCGTTGATTATATGGCCATTCGGTATGCAGATGTTTTGCTTTGGTATGCCGAAGCTTTGAATGAATTGGGGCGAAGTGCTGAAGCTCTTATTCCTCTTAATGAAGTAAGGAAAAGGGCCAGGGAAAGTTACCTGTACGATACTTTTTTGCCCGGTTATGGAACGGTTCCGGATGGACTTTTGCCGGATGTAACTGTTACCGGCCAGGATGACTTACGTCAGGCAATTCGCCACGAAAGACGTGTAGAACTTGGTTTTGAGTTTCACCGGTATTTTGATATAATCAGATATGGGGATACGTATGCAATACAAGCCCTTCTGGACAAACCAAATTTCAATTACAGTATAAATCAGCATTTTCCTATTCCACAAAGCGAAAGGGATAGAAATCACGCATTACATTAATATAAATTCTTTTTTAATCTTAAAAAATTTACAACAACCATGACAAAACGAATATTTTCTCTTAAATCAATTGCTGCTGTGGCATGCTGCAGCTTCCTCTTAGTGATCAGCTTTATTTCATGCAAAAAAGATAATAATACCGGCACACCCGTACCCGTTGTTGTAATAGATAAAGCAGCGCTTATAGCAAAGGTTGCTGAGGCTCAGGCTTTACTAGACGGAACAGTTGAAGGAACCAGGCCGGGAGAATATGTGATAGGGTCAAAGAGCGCTTTACAATCCGCTGTTGATGCAGCCAAGGCAATTATTTCAGATGCAAATGCCACTCTATCAACAGTAACTAATGCAATAGCTCAGGTACAGGCGGCTATTGATATATATAAAACTAATTTGATTGCTGAAATAGCTGCGGAAAATCTGATTGGTTTTTGGAAAATGAATGGCAATGCCAATGACTCTTCCGGTAAAGCGCATAATGGAACAGTAACTGCAGGACATCCCTATTTTGGATCAGGCATACCAACGCTTACTAATGATCGGTTTGGACGTGCAAACATGTGCTATCACTTCGATCATGGTGGCAATATTGAAGTACCCTATACCTCTGCTCTTAATCCCCAGGAAATGACCATTAGTGTATGGTGTAAAAAAGATACTGCTGGACGATTATTAAATTCTGACACATATACAATGGTTTCTCTTGATAGATGGCTGGGTTATAAGTATCAATGGCAATCTGCTAATAAGTTGTTTTTCACTGTACATGCTATAAATGGTGCAGATACTACCTTTTATGATCGTGACGATGAGGTTGCAGTGCTGGATAATGAAGTTTGGTATCACGCCGTAGTTACTTTCAAACCCGGGGAGGAAGATTTTTATGTGAATGGTGATTTAGTTAAAACATGGACGGATGTTCCAGGAAGTCCTATAACTGTAAGCAGCGCAATTAACTTCGTAATTGGACAAGATCTGCCTACAGGATATTACCTGACAACAGACCCAAGTGGAAGCAGGTTAGTAGATTACGGCGGTTTTTGGACAGGAGATTTAGATGATGTAATGTTTTACAATGTAGCATTAAGTGCCGCACAGGTAAAGTCCATTTATGATAATCAGAATACATTATAATTTTTAAATTATAAAAACCTCTGCAGGTTTCTAACTGCAGAGGTTTTTTATTATCTTTATTATGATTGAAAAGTATATAGTGTAAAAAAAAATCTATGATACATTCCACAAATACTAGAAATGTTGTAACTGCATTTGCTCTCTTGATTTTTTTTATGGGAGTAATTTTTACTTCATGTCAAAAAAGTTCAACGCTGCCTTCTGCACTTGTACCTGAAGCAAAATCAGAAGGGTTCGATGCGGTAACAGGGAATCATCTGATTGGTTTTTGGAAATTTAATGGTGATACTAAAGATGCTTCAGGGAAAGGCAATGATGGAGAGCTCATGCGTGGACATCCGTATTTTGGAGCAGGAATTCCTGTTTTAACGGCAGATCGCTTTGGTCGGTCCGATATGGCTTACCATTTCGACCATGGGGGTAATGTAGAAGTTCCTTACACATCTGCTCTCAACCCTAAGGAAATGACCATCAGCCTTTGGAGCAAAAAAGATACAGCCGGCAGGACTATCAATACTGACTTTTATTGCTTAACATCATTAAATCGATGGTATGGATATAAGCTGCAATATCAATCTCAAAATAAGATATTTTATACTGTAAGAGCCATAGAAGGGTTAGATACAGTGTTTTATGATCGCGATGATGAAACGGCGGTATTGAATAATGAAACCTGGTATCATGTGGCAGTTACCTTTAAACCCGGTGTAATGAATTTTTATATAAATGGAAATTTGGTGAAATCATGGACTAATGTACCCGGAATTCCTGTAACAGTACCGTCGTCAGTTAATTTTATTATCGGTCAGGATTTGCCGACCAGTTTATACTCTTTTGATATCAGTAATCGATATTATGTAGGATATGGCGGGTTTTTTACAGGTGATATTGATGATGTGATGTTTTTTAATACTGCATTGAGTACCCAGCAGATTAAATTAATTTACACGCATCAAAATACACCATAAATTTTAAATATCCGCTTCAGCAAAAGTGATATTCTTATAAAATTAATTTTTGGAATTAATTCTGACGTTATAAATGACACCACCAAGTAGTCAGAGATTTGGACTGCTCCCTCCTGGTGGTTATTGCTTTTTAATTTTCTTTTTTTTTATCTGCTCCTGTAAAACGAACTCAAAAAAAAGTGAAGAACTTCTTTTTTGGTGCTCAAACAATCCCCGCGAAATAAATTTTTGCACCTCTGTTACCAATGCCTGGGATTCAACGCATGGTGATCAGGCAGTTCACCTGCAGCCTGTGCCTGAAGGCCAATCAAGCGAAGAGGTAATCCTTGCCGCTGTAGTGGGTAAAACCACTCCTGATATCTATGCAAATATGTGGCAGGGCAATGTTGAGATGTATGCACATGCAGGGGTTTTAATTCCGCTGGATACTTTGAAAGGATTTCTTGACTTTATACAAGAACGATGCGATAGTAATGTGATAAAAGAAATAACTTCTTCTGACGGACATATCTACCAGGTTCCCTGGAAAGTAAATCCGTTTTTAACAATTTATAACAAGGACATTTTTACAAACAATGGCATTACAGCTTTGCCAAAAACATATAGCGCCTATCTGCAGGCTGCAGAATTACTAAAAGAAAATAATGCAAAGAATGGAATTACCCAGCACTGGTTTGGATACACGGAGGTAAAGGCAATTTGGTATCAAAGATTGTTTAATTTTTACCCTTTATACCTTGCGGCATCGGATGGAGCGCCTTTAATTGCAAATAATAAGGCAGCATTCAATAATAAATATGCAGTAGAAGTATTTAAGTTTTTACAGGCTCTATATACGAACGGATATTTCTCAAAGGAAATATTATCCGCTGCGGAAGATCCTTTTGTATCTCAAAAGATAGCAACGAAATGGACAGGGCCATGGGAAATTTCATATCTGCATTCTCTTCCCGATCGAACTTTTGCATTTGACTATTTTGAACCAATAGTTCCCGATGACCATCAGGGTCCGGTCTGCACTTATGCGGACCCAAAAAATATTGTGATGTTTAATACATGCTCACGACCGCAGGCGGCATGGGATTTTTTGAAAACACTGGTTGATAAGGAAGGAGACCACCGGTTTTTGGAAGTTACCGGCCAATTACCAAGAAGAAAAAATTTAGGATCGGATCCATATTACAGTAATTACTTTGACAAGAATCCGATGATGGTCACTTTTGCCAGGCAATTGCCGTATGTGAAAGGAGTTGATAATTGTGAAGTGATTGTAGAAGTGCTGGATATTATTTCGCAGGAATATGAAGCATGCGTTGTTTATGGAAAAAAAACACCTGAAAAAGCCATACAGGATGCGGAAACCGCTGTGAATGTTTTGTTGGGAAAAAGCAGTCAGTAATTTTTAGCAATCAGGTATCAGCTTTCAGCAATCAGGTATGGAATATTAAATTATTTTTAAAATATTTTATAATGGTGGATAACGATTCATATGAGAAATTTTAAAGAACTCTTAATTTGGCAAAAAAGTCACAGCTTATGCTTACGGATTTATAAGATTACTCTCTCTTTTCCTAAAGAGGAATTATATGGAATCGTTTCACAAATGAGGCGATCATCCTCTTCAATTGCTACCAATATTGCAGAGGGTTGTGGCCGAAATAGCAACCCGGATTTTAGAAGATTTTTGACAATTGCCTCAGGTTCTGCTTCAGAATTGGAATATCAGCTTTTGCTTGCAAAAGATTTAATATTTATCACTGAACAGGATTTTTTATCCCTTTCAGAAATTGTTACGGATGTAAGAAAAATGATTTACACCTTTTCGCTTAGGATCAAATAACATCCGCCTGAAACCCCATACCTGAAACCTCATACCTGAAATCCTTATGAACCTAAACATTGGAATCGTTGGTGCAGGCAGCTTTGCGCAATTTGCAGCAAAAGCATTTTCAAAGGTCTCAGGAATAAGCATAGTGGCAGTTACAGATAATAATGAATCTGCTGCGCGGCAATTTAACCTCTCATGGAATTCAAAAATATATATAGATTATGAGGCCTTTTTAAACGACTCAAATATTGATCTCGTCTATATTGCCACGCCACCCTATTTACATTATGCCCAATCGAAACAGGCACTATTAGCCGGTAAGCATGTAATCTGTGAAAAACCAGCTGCCTTACACGCAAGCGAGGCAGAAGAATTGGCTATTCTTTCCAAAAAGCTTCAATTACTTTACGTGGTTAACCTGATGCAGCGGTACAATCCATTGTTTGGAATTGTAAAAAATATCATTAATGAAAATGTACTCGGTGAATTTCTTCACGGTTTTTTTGAGAATTATGCAAGTGACGAAAACCTTAAAGCCGATCATTGGTTTTGGGATGAATCCAAAAGCGGTGGAATATTCATTGAGCACGGCGTTCATTTTTTCGACCTTTTTGCCGGTTGGCTCGGAGAAGGAAGGATATTAAATGCAATTCAATTGGGACGACCTGCAGCGGAAAAAAATATTATTGACCGGGTACAGGCCACCGTACTTTATAAAGAAGGATTCGTAAATTTCTACCATGGTTTTGATCAGCCGAAAATATTGGACAGGCAGGAGATGCGGTTACAATTCGAGCGTGGTGAAATTACCCTATACGAATGGGTTCCCACAAAAATGACACTGCATGGATTATTATTAAAAGAGCAATTGGAAAAGCTTTCTGAAGTATTAAAGCTATCAATCATTTACCATAACAATGGGCGTGATGATAATAAAAAAATTAAGGGAAGATTTTCAGAAATAATTTATGATAGCCATGTAACAATTAAATATAATGATGTTTTGAATAAGGAAGACCGTTATCAGGAAATGTTATCAGCAATGGTTGAAGATCAATGGAAATGGATTAAAGATCCCAGTCATAAGAGGGTGATAAATGAATCGAATGCAGTAGCATCACTTAAAATTGCAGCCGATGCAAAAAGATTAGCTGAAAGTTTTAATAGCTGGGAATGAGCACACACACTACAGGCAGCATCTTCAAAAAAACAAGTTCATTTCAAAATAAAAAACTGCTCCCTTATCTGCTGGTATCGCCATACCTGTTATTTGTATTTGTTTTCGTTTTGTTCCCGGTCTGCTTCTGTTTTTTTTTAACTTTTAATAAATGGAATATTATAGCTCCTATGCATTTCATAGGCATTGATAATTATATCCGCCTTGTTCACGATCGTCTATTCTGGAAAGCAATTGGCAATACCTTGAAATTTTTATCCCTGCACATTCCGCTGCAATTAGTATTATCCCTGTTCTTAGCATATTTACTGAATCAAAAAATCAAGGCCATTTCTTTTTTCAGAGGTTCATTCTTTTTACCCGTCATTGTTTCAGGTGTAGTGATCACTATTCTCTGGCAGCAGCTATTTGCCAATGACGCGGGAATGATTAACCGGATGCTTACATCCCTGGGCATACCCAAAGTTGGTTGGCTTGTAAACCCCGATGTTGCTATTTATTCCATCGCCATTATGGCTACCTGGAAAAATGTCGGCTTATACGTTATTCTGTTCCTGGTCGGGTTGCAAACAGTGCCGCCTCAATATTATGAAGCAGCGAGAATGGAA